>JANYEL010000130.1 GCA_025363155.1 Moraxellaceae bacterium | reverse complement strand
GATGTAAATGGAACACGGACATCATGAGCATGGTGCTGACGCTAGCCATAGCGGCGGCCTAAAAGGATATATGATCGGTTTTGTGCTGTCAGTTATCCTGACTGCAATACCGTTTGGTTTGGTAATGTATCCACAGTTCTCGACCAATATCACCATTATGATCGTACTTGCGTTTGCGGTTGTACAGGTTGTCGTGCATTTGGTTTACTTCCTGCACATGGATTCATCGCCAGAACAACGTGAGACCGTCGTGTCTTTCGTATTCACCGCGATCATCCTTGCAATTATTATTGGTGGATCAATGTGGATCATGCAAAACCTGAATCACAACACAATGATCATGGGGAACTAGAGCCTATATGTTTAGGCACTATTTACAACTCACTAAGCCAGGAATTATCTTCGGTAACTTAATTACAGTCACTGGTGGTTTTTTTCTGGCGTCCAAAGGTCATTTTGATTTTGTTTTATATCTCGCTGTCGCACTCAGTGTTTCACTGATTGTGGCATCTGGATGTGTCTTCAACAATTTCATTGATCGTGACATTGATATCAAAATGGAGAGAACTAAAAATCGGGCGCTGGTCACAGGTCTGATCTCTCCAAGCCACGCACTCATCTATGCCAGCGTCCTCGGCATAGTGGGTCTGGCACTCCTCTACTTCATGACTAACCTACTCTCTACATTACTAGTCGTTCTTGGCTTTGTGGTATATGTCGGTTTTTATAGTTTGTATTTGAAGCGTCATTCGGTTTACGGCACGTTAATTGGCAGTATTTCTGGTGCGATGCCACCTGTCATTGGTTATTGCGCAGTTAGCAATCAATTTGATGCAGCAGCATTGATTCTGTTGGTCAGCATGAGTATTTGGCAAATGCCGCATTCTTATGCGATTGCGATCTTCAGGTTCAATGATTATGCCGCAGCGTCAATTCCCGTCCTTCCTGTGAAAGACGGCATCTTAACTGCAAAAAAGCATATCGTTGCTTGGATTGTTGCGTTTACCATCGCAACGCTAATGCTGACGGTGATGGGTTACACAGGGTATGTTTACTTTGTTGTTGCCGCAATCATGTGCATTTACTGGCTGTACCTTGCAATCCTCGGCTTTAAAACCGAAGATGATACTCAGTGGGCAAAGAAGTTATTTCTAGTCTCTGTCATCATCGTGACGATTTTGAGCATCTTGATGTCGGTTGATTATCGACTTTAATCAAGAATGGTTGTTTTATAAAAAAGCGAATGACTTGGGTTGTTCGCTTTTTTTTGTTGCCGCATGCATTAAGTTTATTCAATTGGCAGAATAAGTACCATTTACTCGACTAGGGCAGTTTTTAGATCGCTAAACTTAGATTTCATACTCATTGACGCAATTTTCTCTAACTGATAGGTTTAATAGAACTTACAACTATCGCAGTTCAATTTTATAAGCACCGAGAATTTATGTACATATTTGAAATCATTAAGCCAGGCAGTTGCCTACAAAGTAATGATCGAGATTGGTCATGGGAGGTTGATGGAATTCTCAGAAATCTTGAGAGTCAGTTTTACGAAGCCAACTTAGCCTTAAATATGTTTCTTAATGCAGCTTCTCAAGCGCGTGGCACTTCTCGTGACCAAGAGGAAGTTGATGATAATCGAAAATCTGTAATCCTAAAGGAATTAGAATCAAAACTAGCTGATCCTTATGATCGTAACAACTGGGAAGATCTTCGTATTCAAACAGACATAATTTTCAAAAGAGAACAGTGGCTATCTGGAAGATTGCCACGAGAATTTCAACATAATCAGGTCTTCATGCACGCCAGAGCATTTCTTTATGCATTAGATTCATTTGATAAATTCATGAATGTCCTGAGCTTACAGAAAAATATTCCAGAAATAATTCCAGATTTATATAATAAATTTAGAATTACTTTCCCTCAACTTAGAAGTGTGCGAAATACAGCTCAACACATGGAGGATCGCTCGCGAGGATTAGGAGCAGGTAAAAATCCAAAACCTTTAGATTTGAAACCAGTAAATAACAGTATGATTAAGGCCAATGGTGGTGCTCTCATCCTGAACAGTCTAAATGGGACAATGTATGGCAACACTATGGCAGATGGTCACTATGGCGAAGTTGATGTATCTCTATTATCGATGGAGTCTCTCGCTAGTATTTTTCAGGAACTATTGAATTGCTTTAAATGGAAAGGTCTCAAAATTCATTTACCTAGCTTGTGATTCATAGAAAATATAGATAAAACAGCAACGGAGATGCTAAATTGCTAAAAACCTACATTGGAAGCTGCCATTGCGGCACACTCAAGTTTGAGTAGACCTCACACAGACCACATTCCGCTGTAACTGCTCAATCTGTAAAAGAACACGGTTCTGGGCTGCTGTCGCAAAAGAAGGTGAATTCCGCATCATTGCTGGCGAAAGCGAACTGACTAAATACACATTCAACTCACATAAAAACCATCACTATTTCTGCAAGCACTGCGGCGTCCGAGCCTTCGGTGTTGGCAATGACACACCGATGGGGAAAATGTATGGCGTCAACGTAGGTTGTTTAGACCAATTAACCGATAAAGAATTATCAGA
Source organism: Moraxellaceae bacterium (assembly GCA_025363155.1). Taxonomy (GTDB): domain Bacteria; phylum Pseudomonadota; class Gammaproteobacteria; order Pseudomonadales; family Moraxellaceae; genus Aquirhabdus. The sequence continues at coordinate 14,620 of JANYEL010000130.1, read as the reverse complement.
GCTTCCAATCACATACGTGGATGGCATGCATGACAAATTCGCGCCGCCAGAGTATTTCAGCCATTTGTAAACAGAATAGAATAAATGATAGAAAGTGAGGAATCCTATCAGTCACCATTACCCTCTTAAGAGTGAGAAGCCATGATTTATTTGAGACCCGTACTCTCTGTTTTGCTTACACTATTTCTCTCAGCCTGCCATGCCTCTCCCGAGAAAAGCATGAACAGCAGCCTAGATCAACTTCGTGCAAATGCATCCGCCAAAATTGACCTACAAAAATGTAAAGCCCAAGGCGGAACAGTGAGGAGTGTTGGAATGATGGGCATGCCGTCCTGCGTAATTCCCTACGCCGATGCGAATAAAATATGCTCCGACTCAAAAGAATGCCAAGGGATCTGTACAACAGAAGCAACGACAGCAGGAACAGCGGTCACAGGCAAATGTTCAGTCAATTCTGCATCTGTATTTGGTTGCTACAGCAAAGTCAAAGACGGCACAGCAGAGCCGGGCTTGTGTGTAGATTAAACGTCACGCTTCAGTAGCAAGGCAACTCTATGTGGTTGCCCCGCTACAATACATATTACTGTACCTAAATCATCAAACTCGCACCGAAAAGTTCACGAATACAGTGAATTAGAAATGCGCTTCTAAGCCCAAATATGGTCCCTGCACTTTAATATCATTGCTTGTTCCTGAATCATCGACATTGACCATCATGATGCGGTAGCCAGCCTTTAAACCCAAATCAATCGCTAGATTTTCAATAAAATTATATTTGATTTCAGCATTGAGATCACTGAAATCAGCGTCATTACTTTTGCCTACAAAAACTTCTGCCTTCGCACTCAAACCCGTAAAAGGTAATTTGCCACCAGCAGAGGCATAGACTGCTGGAATAGTCTTATCAATATTGGCAGCATCGGCATTGAAGCGTTTCGCACCTAAACCAACATCCAAACTCACGACGTTATCCAATAACTCGAAATAACCAATCGCATCCAAGAAATCAGCATTTGATCCACTTTGGTCTAATTTTGTATAACGCAATTTAGCATTCGGCAAAAATGGAACAGGATGCTCAAATGCCAAGTAGTAAGAGCCTACTATCTCATTATCTGCGGAAATCTTGTTTGTCTCACCAGTATTCACGATGCCATCAGCACCAGCATAAAGACCCAATAACGTATCCGCCTGAGCAGAAAAACTCACTGTACTTAATAGCACAGCACTTACCAACGCAATAGAAAACTGACGCATAAAAAAACCCACTCTAAAAATAAAATTAAACCACTTCCCTGTTGAGCAATCCATGGGTTAACACCCATCTTACAGAAACTATTGAACCTTAATCGTTAATCCCGCTTGTTGCGCTAATACCGTAAAATTCGGGAAACTCGTCGCGACGGTTTCAGTGCCGTTAATGGTAATCTCACCACTCGCACGCAACCCAGCAATTGAAAAACTCATCGCAATCCGATGATCGTGATGACTTTCAATTGCACCTGAACCAAATACTGCTGCTTGATTGTTTTCACCATCACCCTTCCCTTCGATAATCATACCGTCAGGCGTTGGTGTGCAATCGACGCCTAAAATTTGCAAGCCATCAGCCATCACCTGAATACGATCAGATTCTTTTACACGCAACTCAGCTGCACCAGTCAACACAGTCTGACCTTCCGCACATGCCGCAGCGATAAAAAGCGCAGGAAACTCATCAATTGCCAAAGGCACTTGATCTTCTGGAATATGAATACCTTTCAACTTGCTCGCTTGAATACGAATATCCGCAACAGGTTCACCACCTGCCATCGCTTCGTTTTCCAAGCTAATGTTGGCGCCCATTTGCTTCAAGATTTCAATCACGCCTGTACGCGTTGGATTGATACCGACTTGACGTAAAACCACGTTTGCATTTGGCGTAATCGCCGCCGCAACCATAAAGAACGCCGCAGAAGAAATATCGGCTGGCACTTGGATATTGGTCGCGGTGAGTTTACCACCACCTTCGACAGTCACTTTATTGCCTTGAACATCAACCGTATAACCAAACGCTTTCAACATACGTTCGGTATGATCACGTGTTGGTTCTGGTTCGGTCACCGTAGTTTTGCCTTTCGCCCAAAGTGCGGCTAGCAAAATCCCTGACTTCACTTGCGCGCTTGCCATTGGTAATAAATAATCAATGCCTTCTAATGCCTGACCACCACTGATGCTGATTGGCGGTGTGCCTTTTTCACCTGTTGTTTGGATTTTTGCGCCCATTGAACGCAGTGGTTTTGCGATGCGCTCCATTGGGCGTTTGGTCAGTGACGGATCACCTGTCAGCACAGTATCAAAAGCTTGCGCCGCCAAAATGCCTGACAGCAAACGTGTTGTTGTACCCGAATTACCCATGTACAACGCACCATGCGGCGGTTTCAGACCATGTAAACCGACACCATGAATGGTCACTTCGCCATTTTTAGGATCGGTAATCACCACACCCATATCACGGAATGCTTGCAAGGTTGCCAGCGCATCTTCGCCTTCAAGGAAACCTGTGACGTGCGTTGTACCTTCCGCCAGTGCGCCGAGCATAATCGAGCGATGCGATACGGATTTATCACCGGGAATGGTGAGCGTCCCCGTCATACTGCCGCCTGGTTGAACGATAAATTGTTGAGGCGTCGAACTGTTATTCATAACTGCTTCCAAATAAGGCGTTTTTTCAATCATATGGGTAAAGTGTGTCCGCGCGGCCTGCGCACGTGTCAATGTGCCAATCAGTTGCGTCGAGTCATCGTTTTCAATCAAGGTTTTCAGTTGCTCTAACTGACTGGTGAAACCATCAATTGCAGCAAGAATGGCTTTTTTATTCGCCAGAAAAATGTCATGCCACATCTGCGGATCACTCGCGGCAATCCGCGTAAAGTCACGAAAACCACCCGCTGCAAAACGGAAAATATCTAAATTATCCGCACGACTTGCCAACTGCTCAACTAAGTTAAAAGCCAATAAATGCGGCAAATGGCTGGTATGCGCCAAAATCTCATCATGATCTGCAACCGTCATTTGCAGCACGTCTGCGCCTGCGGCTTTCCACATTTGCGTGACTTTGGCTAAAGCATCGGGACTGGTCGAATCCAGCGGCGTCACAATAACTTTATGATGACGGAAAAGATCAACTTTGCCAGCCATTACACCGCTTTTTTCCGCTCCAGCAATTGGATGTGCAGGAACAAAACCACTTGGCAACTTCTCGCCGAATACATTAATTGCGGCTTGTAATACATTACCTTTGGTACTGCCAACATCAGTAATAATTGCATCAGGTTTAATCTTGCCAGCAATCGCCCGTAGCACTGCTTCCGTTGCACCAACAGGCATTGCCAATACAATCAAATCCGCATCAGTCACCGCATCCACTTGACTGGAAAATCCTGCATCAATCACGCCTAATGTCAGTGCCTGATCAAGCGTACTTTGCGAACGCGTGCTGGCAACAATCTGACGTGCCAAACCTTTTGCTCGAAGCACGCGCGCAAGGCTAGAGCCGATTAGACCCAAGCCAATGAATGCGACTTTTTCAAACAATACATTTTCAAGTACAACGTCTGTTTCAGACATAAGAACAAATCCTAGTTCTACTTAACTTTAAGTTCATGCAGCTTGAAGAACTTGTGCTAATGCTTCCAAAAAGCGTTTATTTTCTTCAAATGTACCGATAGAAACTCGGATATACTCTGGCATGCCGTATCCAGCAATCGGACGAACGATCACGCCGATTTTCAGTAAATCCTGAAATACTTTTATGCCCTGACGTTGTACATCAGTATTGAGACAAATACTGATGAAGTTCGCACGCGAAGGAATCCACGACAAACCTAACGCGGTACAACCCACCTCTAACTGCGCCATGCCGTCATAATTCAGCGTGCGTGTTTGATTCAAGAAATCATGATCGCCCAATGCAGCAGTCGCAGCGGCTAATGCAAATGAATTGACATTAAAAGGCTGTCGCACACGATTGATCAAATCTGTAATTTCAGGCGCAGCCAACGCAAAGCCAACACGCAGCGAAGCCAAGCCATAAGCTTTAGAAAATGTACGGCTGATCAATAAGTTTGAGTATTGATCTAAAAATTTGATGCTATTGAAATATTCAGGGAAGTATTCAACATAAGCTTCATCAAGCACAACTAAAACGCGTGACGGAACAGCCTGCATAAATGCTGTAAATTCCGACTCAGCAAACCATGTACCTGTTGGATTATTTGGATTGGCGAGGAAAATAACGCGTGTATCTGCGCGTACCGCTTTTGCCATCGCAGCCAAATCATGACCATAGTCTTTTGCGGGTACTTCAATACCAGTTGCGCCAACCGCTTGCGTTGCCAATGCATAAACCGCAAAGGCATGCTGGCTATAGATCACGCTATCATTTGGTGAAACAAAAGTACGTGCTACCAATTCCAAAATATCATTAGAGCCATTACCCAACGTCACTTGCGTCATATCGACATCAAAAGTTTCAGCAATTTTAGCTTTCAGCTTATAACCGCTGCCATCGGGATAACGCCCAACTTCTAGCAACTCATCATGCACAGCTTTCGTTGCGAGCGGTGAGCAACCCAGCGGATTTTCATTACTTGCCAGCTTAACGATATTGTCTAAACCCAACTCACGTTTAAGCTCATCAATTGGTTTTCCCGTTTGATACGGTGCAATATTGGCGATGCCTTGATTGGCTGGTTGAATTGCAGTTGGGGCAGTCTTTTGTTGAATATTTTCAGATGACATTTTTATTCCACTAAGTCTAAACGCTTGTCTCCCTCCCCTTCAAGGGAAAGGCTGGGATGGGGATGGTTTTATTAAGCTTAAAGTCAAAAGCACCCCCTTCTAAATCTTCCCCCTCGGGAAGACTTCGGAGCAAATTTCTTACAACACAGCCTTCGGATAAGAACCCAACACACGTAACTCTTTCACCGTCGTCCGAATCTCATCGAGTGCGGCACGAACATGCGACTCATCTTGATGACCGACTAAGTCGATGAAGAACACATATGCCCATTTATCTGGCAATGCAGGACGTGTTTCAATGCTGGTCAATGAAATACCATGTTTGGCAAATGGTTGCAGAATATCTAACAGCGCACCCGCTTTGTCATGTGCAGCAATGAGCAAAGAAGTTTTATCTTCACCGCTCACAGGCACTGCTTCACGACCAATGATCAAGAATCGCGTTGTATTATTTGGATTATCTTCAATTTTGGCATGCATGATCGTGAGATCATATTCTTTCGCCGCAACTTCGCCAGCGATAGCAGCTGAATGCCATTCACTTTTAATCTTACGCGCAGCTTCAGCGTTGGAACTCACAGGAACACGTTCAGCTTTAGGGAAATGACCATCGAGCCATTTACGACATTGCGCTAATGATTGCTGATGTGAATAAATCCGTGTAATCGAATCCACGCGCGTCGTGTCACTGACCATTAAATTCTGATGAATACGCAGTTCGACTTCACCGATCACATTGAGTGGTGAAGATAGGAAGCTATCGAGTGTGTGATTGACCACGCCTTCAGATGAATTTTCAATTGGTACGACGCCATAATGAGCATTACCCGACTCGACTTCGCGGAACACTTCATCGATATTCGCAATCGGAACAGTCACGGCATCCGCACCAAAATGCTTGAGCGCAGCCGCTTGCGTAAATGTGCCTTGTGGCCCGAGATAGGCAACGGTTTGCGGTGCTTCTAACGCAAGGCAAGCCGACATAATTTCACGAAATAATCTTGCAACAGTTTCGCCCGATAATGGTCCTTCGTTACGCGCCATGACAGCACGCAAAACCTGCGCTTCACGTTCTGGACGGTAGAACAACGGATTCGTTTCATTGGTTTTTTTAGAAATCGCAACGTGTTCCGCAAGCGTCGCGCGTTCATTCAATAAGCGATGAATTTCTTGATCGACCGTGTCGATACGCACGCGAATTTGATCGAGTGACGGTTTTGGCGAATTAAATAGCCAACCATTCTTCGAACTTTGTGATGACGTATTGTCGCTGTTGCCCATCAGCGTTATTTCCTTTCTTGATCGATGATGATTGGTGTAAAGTGCAATGCTGTTCTAACGCTTAGGTTTAGCGGATTTTGTTTAGAACAAAAGAAGAATGAGCCATGATCGTCATGCGCTCATCCTCTAAACGAATTAAGCGGTAAGTGTAGCAAAAAAACGACTAAACGACAGAAGAAGTCCTGTCAAAACATTAGTAAACCTGTCTAAAATCGAATAACGGATATTCCAATACAACTTCTAAGCGATTTATTGAGTAATTCAGCATGACCCAACCTCTCTCAACCACGCAAACAACGACATTGCTAAGCCAACTTCAAGCCATGACTACGGTCGTTGCAGACACTGGTGATCTTGCTGCTATAGAACAATTTCGCCCGATTGATGCGACGACAAATCCATCTCTGATTACTGCTGCGGCTTCATTGCCATCGAACTTGCCACTAATTGAAGATGCGCTACGCGATGCGCGAGCAGAAGGACTTGTTGATGACCGGTTGATTGACCGCGCAATTGATTTATTGACGGTGCGTTTAGGTTTAGAAATTTTAAAATTGATCCAAGGTCGCGTTTCGACTGAAGTCGATGCTCGCCTCTCGTACGACACTGATGAAACCATTGAAAAAGCACGCGAACTCATTGGACTATATAAGAAAGCTGGCATTGATCAATCACGCATTTTGATCAAAATTGCCGCGACTTGGGAAGGCATTCAAGCTGCACGCGCATTAGAAGCTGAAGGTATTCATTGTAACTTAACGCTGATCTTTGGTTTACATCAAGCGTTTGCTTGCGCGGATGCTGGTGTGACTTTGATTTCTCCATTTGTTGGACGGATTTTGGATTGGTATAAAAAATCAGAAGGCAAAGACAGCTACCCAATCGAGCTCGATCCAGGCGTGGTTTCTGTCCGCGAAATTTATGGCTATTACAAACTACACAATCACAAAACTGAAGTCATGGGCGCAAGTTTCCGCAGCATGGCGCAAGTGACGGCATTGGCTGGCTGTGATTTATTGACGATTTCTCCTGCGTTGTTGTCTGAGTTATCAAAGAGCACTGGCGAATTACCGCGTCAACTTTCTGCGGCAAACGCTGGACACGCCCAGACTGCAACGCTCACCATGACCAAAGAAAAATTCGATGCGATGCATAGTGACAATTTAATGGCCTTTGAACTTTTACAAAGCGGCATTGATGGTTTTGTCAAAGCGCGTGAACAACTGACCACGCAATTACGTCAGATCGCAGGCATTGCTGATATTCAGCCTTAAAAATAATTTAAAAAAGTAAAATAGCGCATTGAACCTGTCGAAATGAGCGGTATATGACGATAAAGTGTACGCTTACTCATTCACTTCGATAGGCTCAGTGAACTATCTACTATAAGACTTGGAGCGACATCGTTGAATTCACAGCTTAGCCCTGAATTAAACTTAATTAAAAACAAACGCATTGCCACATTTTTACTAGTGTCGATGGTCGTTTTTTGGCTGATCTTATTGTTTACGAGTCGTCAGTTTCCAGACTATATCGGCGTCTTTCATATTTTAACGCTGGGTGCGGAAGCGGGTGTGGTCGGTGGGCTTGCGGATTGGTATGCGATTACCGTACTGTTTCGTGATCCGTTTAAGCATATTTGGGTGCCAAGTTTCATTCGCGAACACACGGAAATTATTCCGCGTAACAAAGCTCGTATTGCTGAATCGATGGGGCGTTTTGTCCAAGAAAACTTCCTGGCGCCGCACATTGTCCGCAGCAAACTTGAAGCGATTGACATGTCTTTGTACGTCGCTAATTGGCTTGCTGAACCTGCCAATGCAAAGATGCTGGCAGGTGAACTCAAGCGGCTCGTTCCACGTTTTTTAAAGATTGCTCAAAATGAAACGATTAACCAGTTTATCAAACAAAGCTCGGTACTATGGTTAAGTGAAACACCAATAAATCAAGCTGTTGCACGAACAATGAAGGCTGTTTTTGATAATAAACTCCATCAAGATGTCATTCATCTCAGCCTCAGTAGTTTGGATAATTGGATTCACACCAATCCTCAATATGCAGAAGAAATCATCCAAAAAATTCTCGATGAAACGGGTGTATTTGGACATTTATCACGCGGCGCGAGCGTGCTTGGTTTTGATGTCAAACGTAACGTGGTCTGGGGTGTATTACGAACGATTCGGGATCTAAATACTCAACCGAATCATCCTATTCATCTCATGCTCAATCATTCGATTGCCCAATGGATGACTGCGCTCGAAGATGACAATTCGGAAGAATCCAAAAAACTAGAAGCATTCAAACAAAGCTTAGTGCAATCGCCAACGGTTGTTGCCTTCGGTTTTCATATTTATGAAAGCATTATGGTCGGTATTATTGAGGATTTGGAGTCAGATCAATCCGCCATCAGCCTTAGTTTACAAGGACTCATGATGCGAATTGGCACTCAACTCGTGGCTGATATTGCGGTACGCCAAGCCTTGAATCATGAAATCGCGCAATTCGCCGAATATGCTGCCGATCGATATGCCGATACGGTCATTCAATATGTCAGCGAGCAAATCCACAATTGGGATACCCGCGATATGATCGACAAGATCGAATCCGAGGTTGGCGGCGATTTGCACATGATTCGGGTGAATGGTGTCGTGGTTGGTTTTATGATTGGGATTATTTTGGGATTGGTCAGGTTTGCGATTGAAGGGATTGGGTAATTCTTAGGCCTAATGAACAATGCATCACTTGTAAAATTCGTACGAACTTCTACAAATGATGCAATACAATTTTCGGAAAACGCTTCAACACGGATGTATATTGAACCCATAGTTTAGAGCTTAAGGAAGAGAGAACAATCATGAGCATGATGCAGCAGCCCCTACTAATTTCATCATTAATCGAACACGCCATCGTGTCACATCCTCATGCTGAGATTGTCAGCCGCCAAGTCGAAGGCGGTATTTTTCGCTATACCTACGGACAAGCAGCGGCACGCGCCAAACAACTCGCTAATGCTTTAACTCAAAAATTAGGCATTAAAATCGGCGATCGCGTTGGCACGTTAGCTTGGAATACCCATCGTCATTATGAGTTATATTTTGGCATTTCAGGGATAGGCGCGATTACGCACACCATCAATCCTCGTCTATTTCCTGAACAAATTATTTATATTATTAATCACGCTGCTGATCGTTTTATTTTTGTAGATTTAACTTTTATCCCGCTGCTTGAAGCAGTTGCCGAACACATCAAAAATGTTGAAGGCATTGTTGTGCTCACAGATAAAGCCCACATGCCAGCGAGCAGTAAATTATCCAATTTACTCTGCTATGAAGATCTCATTGCAGAGATGCCAAACACTTTTGAGTGGCCATTATTAGATGAGAATTGCGGCGCGGCGTTGTGCTATACCTCAGGCACTACAGGTAATCCTAAAGGCGTACTTTATACCCATCGCTCTACGGTTTTGCATACCATTGCCGCTGTGCAAAAGAATGCACTGAACATTGATGAAGATGCAATTCTACTTCCTGTCGTTCCTATGTTTCACGTGAATGCATGGGGTACCCCGTATGCCGCAACGATGACAGGCGCAAAATTAGTGCTTCCTGCACACGGCATGGATGGCGCGTCGTTATATGAATTGATTGATGGTGAACAAGCGAACTTATTATTAGGTGTACCGACAATTTGGTTGGGGCTATTAAATTATCTTGATCAAATTAATGCGACTTTAAGTTCGGTTAAAAATGTCGTTGTCGGCGGCGCAGCGGCTCCCCTATCAATGATTAAAGCATTCCAAGAAAAGCACGATGCGTTCTTAATTCACGCATGGGGAATGACTGAACTGAGTCCTCTAGGAACCGTGAATAGTAAGACCCGTGCAATGGCGCAATTGCCTTTAGAGCAGAGATATATCAAACAACTGAAACAAGGTCGTTCAGTCTATGGCATCGAGATGAAAATTGTAGATGACGCAGGACATGAGTTGCCTCGTGATGGTCAAGCTTTTGGTTCTCTATTGGTACGTGGTCCATGGGTCGTGAGCAGCTATTACTTAAACGATGACAAAAAAGCTTTTGTTGATGGTTGGTTTGATACTGGCGATGTTGCCACAATTGATAGCGAAAACACGATGCAAATCGTTGATCGCGCAAAAGACGTGATCAAATCAGGCGGTGAGTGGATTAGTTCGATAGATTTAGAAAACGCAGCGGTCGGTCATCCTGCGCTGAAAGAGTGTTGTGTTATAGGTGTCTATCATCCGAAGTGGGATGAGCGTCCATTGTTATTAGCGATTAAAAAAGAAGGCGCCACAGTAACTGCCGCTGAAGTCATTACTTTTTTAGCAGATAAAGTCGCGAAATGGCAACTGCCTGACGCCGTTGTTTTTGTAGATGAACTACCGCATACCGCGACTGGAAAATTGCTCAAAACAGGCGTTCGCGAAACGTATAAAAACTATTTGGTAGAGAATGGATTGGTTTAACGATCAATTCTTTTTCGTAAAATATGCATCTTTTGCTATAGATTATCAAAGGATGATCCGCAGCTTCTCATCCGAAGTCAGTGGCGAGTTTACACATGCTTCGGGTGAATGGTGTAGTTGTTGGCTTTATGATTGGGATAAATTTGGGGTTGGATAGGTTTGCAATTGAAGAGATTGAGCGAGTTTAAGCCCAACTGAATAAGTACTATTTTAAAGAGAATAACTCAATGCGCTATGAGGGTGTGTTAAAAAAGTGGAATGAAGAAAAAGGATTTGGATTCATCCGTCCCAATGATGGCGGGCATGATGTTTTTGTTCATATCTCTTCTTTTCCAAAAGATAAGAACCCGCCTCGCTTAAATGAACGACTTACTTATGAGTTGGTTCAAGAAAATGGCAAAACTAAAGCTCACTATCTAAATCGACTTGATGTGACTATCACGCAAACAACGCGACACATGCCTAAAAACCTACCCAGTCGAAAAAAAGAGAATAACGAATCAAAAGAAACATCTGCACTAAGTATGTTGATCGGCGCTATATCTATAGCTGCAATTACTTATTTTGGATATCAACAATTTAATCGTTTTAGACTGGAAAATGCCGAACCAATCGAAGTACAGCAACTAGTACAACCACCTCTTCAAAAATCACAGCCCGATACCAGCTCTAATTATAAATGCGATGGTCGTACATACTGCTCTCAGATGTCTTCATGCGCAGAAGCAAAATATTTCATCAGTCACTGCCCCAACACCAAAATGGATGGAAATCATGATGGTACTCCATGCCAAGAACAGCACTGTACGAGCAGTTGGTGATTTAAATTAATTACCCCGCCTTTTGCAGATTCGCCAGCGTCTCAACCACACTACTCGACGTCACCTGACCTTGCAGACTATCAATCACAGCTTTGATTTGACTACGCAATGGATCTTTCAGAGTATACCAACGCGACAACACCTGCAAAATCCGTGAACCTAAAATCGGGTTCTGCGCATCTAAGGTCTTAGCAAAATCCACATAAAACTGCGCACCAGCCACAGTCCACACGGCCACAGGATTCGTCGAAAAATTACCCGTCACCGAACGAATGCGATTCGGCGTATTCAAATCAAATTGCGAATGCTTGGTCAATTGAACAATCTCATCCAACGTCACCGTCGGCTTGCTCGCTTGCAATCCAAACCACAAATCAATCGCCAACGCCTCACTCTCAAATCTTTGATAAAAATCAGATAACTTCGCTTCATGGTCTGGCGCATCATAATTCACCAATTGACGTAGCGCACCTAGACGCTCAGTCATACACACGGCGGCACCATATTGATGACTTGCATTTGTAAGCGCATCCGCAACGCCAGCACGACACGCGAAGGCAAGCACAGCATTGCGGAATGCACGCTGCCCCATCGCTTCACTACTATCGACATACGGAATAATCGGTAATGCTGCATACGCCGTAGTCCAGAAATCCTTCAATTCCGCTGCAATAGCATTCATCAAAGCTTCACGTATTACTCGCACAGCAACAGGATCATAGTTGCTATCAATACGACTCGCGATAAACGTTTCAGTCGGAATATCTAATAAACGCGACGCCAGCAACGGATCAACCCTTGCGACTTTCGGTAATGTTACAAGTAACGATTTCAAATAAACTGTTGCATCATGGCCTTGCAAAAGAATTCGCTCTAATAATTGCTGCGCGGCTTGCCATTGATTGAAGCCATTACTTTCGTACTGCATCAGGAACGCAAGTTCAGAATCTTGATAATCAAAATTAAGCAGCACTGGCGCAGAGAAATCACGCAGCAACGACACAATCGGCGCACTTGCTATATGTTCAAATACAAACACTTGTTTGCTTTGATTTAGCATGAGTACGCACTCAGTTTCACCTTGTGCATCAAGTAATAACTGCTGACCAGTCTGTTGATTAAACAGCGCCATCTTGACTGGAATAGGCAACGGGTGTGGTACTGGATAATTCGGTTTTTTGTCGATGGTCTGCGACAACGTCAGCGTATAACGACATGCAGTTGCATCATAAACACCTTGTCCACTGACAACAGGTGTTCCTGGCTGGCTGTACCACGGTAAGAAATTCCACAGATCAGTTCCCGAGCCATCACTCAAGCTTCCAATCAAATCCTCAACTGTCACCGCCTCGCCATCATGACGGCGGAAATATTCATCAGTACCTTGACGGAAACCTTCCTCGCCAAGCAAGGTCGCCATCATGCGCACAATTTCAGCGCCTTTATCATAAACAGTCGCGGTATAGAAATTATTAATTTCAACAAAATGATCTGGTCGTGGCGGATGCGACATCGGGCCAGCATCTTCCGCAAATTGAGCCGACTTCAAACTCGACACATCATCAATCCGCTGCACCGCTGGCGACTGCAACGTATCCGAAAAGCTCTGATCACGGAAAACCGTAAAGCCTTCTTTCAAACACAACTGAAACCAGTCACGGCACGTAATGCGATTACCCGTCCAATTATGAAAGTATTCATGCGCAATCGTCGATTTCACGTAAAAATTAGACACGTCGGTTGAGGTTTCTGGGCTGGATAATACGCATGAAGTATTAAAAATATTGAGGCCTTTATTCTCCATCGCGCCCATATTGAACTGGCTGACGGCAACGATCATATAGTTATCAAGATCATAAGCTCGACCGTAATTTTCCTCATCCCAAATCATCGAATCTTTCAATGCTTGCATCGCAACATGGCATTTTTCAATGTCTTTTTGTTCGGTATAAAGTTCAAGTGAAACGGACTTGCCTTCCATCGTCGTGAAGGTATCTTTCAACACTGCCAGATTTCCCGCGACGCAGGCGAACAAATAACTCGGCTTCTTGGTCGGATCTTGCCAAATCGTATAATGACGGTCTTCCCCAACTTTTCCAGATTCAATTAAGTTGCCATTAGCAAGTAACGTTGGATATTGATTGTCTGCTTCAAGGCGTGTGGTAAACACTGAAAGTACATCTGGACGATCTGGAAAGAATGTGATTTTACGGAAACCTTCAGGTTCATTCTGGGTGCAATACATGCCGCCAGATTGATATAAACCTTCCAATTGCGTATTGGTTTCAGGATGAATGCGCACTTCAGTTTTAATCGTACAACGATCTGGCGCGTTTAAAATGGTCAGGCTTTCTTTATCCAGTACATAACTGCTGCGGTCTAAATCAGAACCATTCAATTGAACATTCAACAGCTCTAAATCACGTCCCAGTAGCACTAACTCACCAGCATTCAAACGACGCATTTCTAACATGCTGACGACAACTGTTTCAGTAGCATGGATATTAATATCTAAATGAATTGTATTCACGCCAAATGCAGGTGGCTGATAATCTTTCAGATAAATCGTCGGATGGACTGCTGTAGTGTCGTCTGGGTTTACGGCGATATTCATCTTGATTTATTCCTTTATATTTAATATTAACTAGCTCACTGAGCAGAGTCGAAATGTGCGGTTTATAAAATGACTCTTGTTGATATGCTCACTTCGACTCCACTCAGTGAACTCAATATTTTCAATTAAACACTTACCTTTAACTCATAACCACCAAACTTACGCAAATTCAAAACACCCGTATCAAGCAATAAATATTGCCCCTTGATACCGTTTAATTTGCCATGAATCACAGGTTTTTTATCAAAATTATGCGCGGTCACTTTCGCAGGATATTCATTCACAGGATAAGAAAATTCACGGATTCGCTCATCCGTAAGCATTACCAACTCATTCGAAGACTCTTGAAGTAGTTGATCAATTTCAACTTGGTGTTTACCTATGAGCTGATCGCGAACCTCAAGTAAATCAATCGGTTCAGCCTCACCTTTCAATAACTTCCGCCAATCAGTTTTATCCGCAATATCTTGTCCAAGCAAAACTTCAACTAAGCCAGATAGCCTACGACTATTGACCTGCATAATCGGTAGTGCTTGTGTTGCGCCTTGGTCGAGCCAACGTGTCGGCATTTGCGTGATTCGCGTGATACCGACTTTTGGCGCAGATGAATTCGCTAAATAGACAATATGCGGCTGG
>JANYEL010000100.1 GCA_025363155.1 Moraxellaceae bacterium | reverse complement strand
TTAGCCTTCTATCAAGGCGATGTGCGTAGCTACCATCCTGAGGCGGTTGATGTGATGATCGCGTTGCATGCCTGTGATGTGGCAACTGATTATGCGCTGCATACCGGAATTCGTTTGGGCGCGTCGATTATCATGTGCGCGCCGTGTTGTCATAAGCAAGTGCGACCGCAGATCCAAAGCCCGCAAGTGTTGCGTCCAATGTTGCAACATGGTGTGCATTTGGGACAAGAAGCGGAGATGTTGACCGATGGCTTACGTGCGCTGTTGCTGGAAGCCTGTGGCTATGAGACGAAAGTGTTTGAATTCGTCGCGCTCGAACATACTAGCAAGAATAAAATGATTCTGGCGGTTAAGCGCGACAATTTTGCGAATAAAACTGAGATCCTCAAACAGATTCAGTCGATTAAGGAATTTTACGGCATCAAAGAGCAATGCTTAGAAACATTACTCTTGAGTGACGGGCTTTTATAATCTCACTTAGCGACTCACGCTTCGATGATTTCATCGAGTAGATTTTGCGATGGCGCGAAGAAATACGCGCCACTGACGGGCGTGACGAAGTGCAGCATTCGATCCGTGATGCCGTCACCCACACCATACATCCGCGCCAGCATACGATCAATCACGGTTAAGTCTTTGGTATAGGCATGGAAAAATAAACCTTGCTCACCGCTGCCATTCCCATAGGGCAGACTATGTCGCAGAATTTCTAATTCTTCACCGTGATCATCTTCAATCACGACGCGCGCAACGTGAGAGTTCGTCGGCTTGACACCATCTGGCAACTCAATACTTTCAAGTTTAGTACGTCCCATGACATGCTCTTGCGCATCGACTTTGAGCCGTTGCCATGTTTGTAAATCATGGACAAAGCGCTGACTAAAGACAAAGCTACCGCCTTCGCATGGACCGTCGCCGAGGAGGGCTGCTTCAGCACGGTCATCTTCGCTAAACGGGTTTTCTGTTCCATCAATAAAACCCGTTAAATCACGACGATCTAGATAACGGAAGCCAGTTCGTTCATCTAAAATCTGCACTTTATCGGTAATTCCATTCATAAAAGTTTGTGCCAATAGAAAACACAAATCGGCTTGTTCTCCATGGATATGAAGCACGAGGTCGCCACCTGTTGAGGGCATGGAAAGTTTTTCGGTCGAGGAGGTGCTGGAAAGTGGCGCTAAATCATGGAAACCTTGCGGCAGTTCTTGATGTAATTTTTTCCATAACTCTATACCAAAGCCAACTACACTCGATAAGTGCGAATTGATATATTGAGTGTGTAAGCGTTTGCGGGTGTCTTCCAGTTCGCGTAATTGTGCTTTGAGTTCATCTAATGATAAAGAGCCGAGACGTAGGATTAAAAACCGCGCATGACTTGATGAGGCGGGTAATATACCTGACTGGGGTGATTGTTTTTGCGACATTTATAAGCACTCCATGTGAATGAGTAATCAAAGGATTTAAGCCGAGTTTACCTGAAAAAAAGACCCTGTAAATAAACTCGAAATGACACACAACATATCTCGTTTGTAATCAGGCTAAAACGTCACCATTCAAGTATGATTCAATCAATATTATTCACTTGCTTAATCAGGTCAAATCCGCATTACGATGATGAATGAACTTTACGCCGACCATATTCGCGCCATCCTCGCGACCCTGCCTAATTTACCCGGCGTGTATAAAATGCTGGGTGCCGATGGTGAACTGTTGTATGTCGGTAAAGCCAAAAATCTGAGAAATCGCGTCACAACGTATTTTGCCAAGACCGTTGAACATCCGAAGACTCGCGCGCTTGTTGCGCGTATCCGCAATATTGAAACATTGATCACACGGAGTGAAACCGAAGCGTTATTGCTCGAACAAAACCTAATCAAAGAAAATAAACCGCCGTACAACATCATGTTGCGCGATGATAAATCTTATCTTTATATCTTCATTTCTGCTGACCAACCTTATCCAAGATTAGCCGCAGGTCGGGGAAAACGGAATCATCAAGAAGGTAAATTCTTCGGTCCATATCCGAGTGCTGCCGCCGCGCGTGAGGTGCTGGTGGTGCTAGAGAAAATGTTCATGGTGCGTTCTTGCGAGAACACTTTTTTTGCCCAGCGCAAACGCCCGTGTTTGGAATATCAAATTAAGCGTTGCCGGGCGCCATGTGTTGGTTTGGTCACGCCTGAAGATTATGCGGTCGATGTCGCCAACACGATTGATTTTTTGCAAGGCAATACCACAGAACTCAATCAAAAGCTGATTGGGCAAATGGAGCACGCTGCCGAAGCCCTCGAATTTGAGCAGGCCGTGTTGTATCGCGATCAGCTCAGTATGTTGCGCGAGGTCCAAGCCCAGCAAGCTGTCTATACGGTCAAAGGTGAGGCGGACATTCTCGCCATCGCTCAACAAGCGGGCGTCGTCTGCGTGCAGGTGATGAATGTGCGCGGTGGTCGTGTTCTGGGTGGCAAAAGCTTCTTTCCTGACTTAGAAATGAATGAAGATATTGGTGAGTTATTGTCGGAGTTTTTGGCTTCTTTCTATTTTCAATTTGCTGATGAACTACCGAGCGAATTGATTGTTAATGTTGAACTTCCCGATAAACAAGCCTTAGAGGAAGCCCTACAACTCGAATATAAACAAAAAGTCACGATCAAAACCCGTGTTCGCGAGAACCGTGCTGAGTGGCTTGAAATCGCCACCATGAATGCGGAAGGTGCCCTGAAAGCCAAACTCGCCAATCACATTGAACTGAGAGAGCGTTTTCGCATCTTACAGGATGTATTAGGGCAACCGATTGATCGAATTGAATGTTTTGATATTAGTCATACCATGGGTGAATCGCCGATTGCGTCCTGTGTGGTCTTCGATCAAGGTGGCGCGCGTAAACGCGACTATCGCCAATATGCGATTACGGATATCACGGGCGGCGATGACTATGCGGCCATGGCACAAGTGTTAGAGCGACGTTACACGAAGCAACCTGTGCCCGATCTGATGCTGATTGACGGCGGAAAAGGTCAACTTAATGTCGCCAAAGCTGTCATGGCAAAGTTGGAGTTGAATCCGTTAATGATTGGTGTTTCCAAAGGCGAGGGACGAAAACCTGGGCTTGAGACTTTACATTTGGTCGATGGAACGAGTTTTCAGCTGGAGTCTGATGATAAGGCGCTACATCTGATCCAACAGATTCGTGATGAAGCGCATCGCTTTGCCATTACCAAGCATCGGGCCAAGCGCGATAAAAAGCGTGGCGGTTCGGTATTAGAAGTGATTCCTGGTTTAGGCCCCAAACGGAGACGCGATTTGCTCACCCATTTTGGTGGGATTCAGGGCGTCTTACGCGCCTCAGAAAATGATCTTGTGGGTGTTGCAGGATTGGGGGCGGTCATGGCGCGAGTCATTTACAAAGTGCTGCATGAATAATTCGTCAGCGAAAATTGATGACTATCGCGTCCACTGCGCATCATCAAAATGAGCGTTATTTGCGATACTCTTAACGCTATTCACGCGAGAACCATCATGTCGATCCATCAATTACTTTGCCAAGCCTATGCTGAAGAAACCGTCACCATTCCAGCAGGTTGGGGGCAGGGGCGTGCGACTTATGGTGGACTGGTGCAAGTTTACTCTGTGGTCGCTTAATCGCCGCACTCGGTGATGTTGGACAAGAGCGGATGTTGCGTTCCGCAACCGTATCTTTCATTGGTGCAGTGGCGGTTGGTGCGGTCGTGCTGAAGAGCGAAGTCTTTCGCAGTGGTAATCCGTCACTCAAGCCGAAGCGCGGTTAATCCAAAATGGTAAAGTGCTGGCGGTTCTACTCGCTAGTTTTGGTAGTGGTCGAGAATCCGTCATTAATGTTCAATCTCGCCATAGCGCACCAGACTACAAGAAACCCGACGACATTCCTGCATTTCCCTATATTGAAGGAGTCATGCCCGAATTTTTCTAACAAACAGATTTACGCTGGGCAAAAGGTCGTACGCCGTTTACAGCGGCAGAAAAACCTGATTTTGGGGGGGGGATGCGCTGGAGAGATACATTTTCAAGTATGACAACAGCCCATTTATTTGCCTTAATCGATGCTTGGCCACCATCCGTTTTGCCGATGTTTAAAGTGGTCGCGCCAGCGAGTACCTTGTGTTGGACCGTTGATTTTTTGGCAGAACCCGTCGGTAAAAATAGCGACAGTTGGTGGCAATATGAAGTCATTACCGATCAAGCGGAATCAGGGTATGGTCATGCGGAGGCGCATATTTGGGATGATCAGGGAAACTTGATTGCGATCAGCAGACAAACGGTGACGGTATTTGCTTAACAGTTTCAGTTTTTTCAAGTGCGCCCGCGCAAGGAGCGCACTGAAAGGAAATTTAAAACAAACTTCACTTTTGATTTTTCCATAAAGCAATTCCAACGCCCAATACTAACCCCAATAGACCGGCTAAAATTAAGAAAATACTCCGCTTTGGAAATGTCGGTTGATCTGAACTATCTATTGTATTTATGAGCTTTGTTGATTGCTCATCGATTGATGATAAACGATCATTGAGTTGAATGAGTTGTAATTGCAAAGCTCTTCTAGTCGTTTCTTTGGCTGCTAGAAGATTACTAGCAATAATGCTCGGTGCGAATTCGGATGCTGTTTTATACATCCCAGCGTTAGACATCTGATTATTTAACTTTGAAATGTCAGTATCCGTTATTGAGAGGCTGTCATTCACAATTTTCAATTCGTTACTAATACGATTTTTGATTGGTCGTGTCATTGAAGTATGCGTTGCTTGGAGTTCAGCAGTCGCTGTTTGAATACTTTTTATCGCATCTTGTTCACTATAAGCGAACACCGATATAGTGATAAATTCTGAGTTTTTTATCGAAATTGCTTTTAAGGAATCTATTAAAATATTACTTCTTTTATCGTGGCCTTTTTTCGTCGGTAATTGCAAATTTTCGAGAACTTTTTCTTTGAATCCAATCAGCTTTAAACGTTCGACGGTCTGTAGGGGATCTTCTATAGTCTTCATTTCACCCGTTTCAGATGGTATTTTGGCAATTTGTAGAGTCGCAGAGGCTTCCCATTTTTTTGGCAAGACAAGAGCGAGTACAAATGAGATCAATAAAGAAAATATTACAACGCCTAAAATTAGACGCCAAGACTGTCGCATAATTTTCAAGAATTCGGATAGATTCAATTGATATTCAATCGCAGAAGTCAGCGTTGCCTGAGAGGTGACAGGGTTGGACATATATTTAACTCATTGCAAATTTATAAAGTCTTAATGAGCTATAGAAAAAGTGCTATTCAAGGCAATAATGGTAATACCGTGCTGAATATTTTCCTTAACTATAGTAAAAGGTTCAGTACTACTTACTAATAAATGGCATCTTTTTTGATGACATCAAGCTCATGTATTGGCGTATCGACTAATTTTTGTTGAACATCGCCAGTAGGGCATTCAATGACAGGCATGCGATGGCGCAGCATAATTTTTAATCCAGTCCAGATACATATTTTCAAATCAAACAGCATCGACTCTTGAATCAGATGTCGAACACGCAGCCGATTCTTCTCTGGAAGAATAATCTCAAAGTAGGTTTTCAAGGGGTCTTGAGATTCAGCCAGCAAACGTTCTTCGTGGATATACAGTAGAGATGCGAGATCGGTAATACCAGGACGATATGAGAAAATAATTTTTTTAGATTCAATATCATAGTGAGGCAGATGGCTTGTAACTTCAGGGCGTGGGCCAACAATACTCATCTCTCCTTTTAATACATTTATTATTTGGGGGAGTTCATCTAGTTTTGTTCTGCGCAAAACACGGCCGACACGAGTGATTCTATTATCACCACACGCTGTAATATTGAGACCAGACGAGGCATGGCGCATCGTTCTAAATTTAATGATATAGAAGGGTTGCTCAAATCTGCCAGTACGCGCCTGGCGAAATAAAACAGGTCCTGAACTTTCAAGCTTGATGAGTAGTGAAACAACTAGAACAACAGGCACAAATATTATGGCGAGAAATATGGAAACGGAGATATCGAAGACCCGTTTAAAAAACTGATAATGCATAATTGATCCATTCTGAAACTAAATAATTTAGTTGACAGGCAGCAGCATTGTAATTGTTGGATTCGTATAGATATATGCTCTATACATTTATTTTTGTAATTATATGCTAGCTGGCATGATATATAAAATACCTTTAACCTAAAATTAAGTTGTTAGGATGGCTTTAAGCTAAAAGAATCAACATATTTATAGAGTAAATCACCCAAATCAAGTTTAAGGATACTTTTTAGCGAGAATTTAAATAAATGTGATGATCTCTTTCAAAAACACCAGCAAGACAATCATATCGAATTATCCTGCCTTATTCGGGGTGGCTTTGCTCGTGCAACAAAATTATATTCACTTTATTGAACTTTTTATGGGGGACTTAAGTGATATTGATTTGGCTGAGTTTTGAATCTATAAATTCAAGCAAAGGTTTAAATTGTGCATCCCAGGCATGATTAGTTTCTACATAACTTCGTCCTGCGCGGGAGTGGTCCTCTGCTAACTCGGGATGCTTCATGATGTCGACTATTTGACGAGCCATTGCACTTGGATCATCTACGACAAACAAGTCTTGATTGGGCTGAGCCGCCAACCCTTCGAATCCCATGGTGGTTGTTACAGTGGGCAAGCCCAACGCCATATATTCAAGAATCTTATTTTGAACCCCCGCACCCACTCGGACTGGGCAAACCCCAACCGTTGCGCCCTGCGCCGCCGCCGACACAGATTCGACGGTGCCCGTCACTTCTACACCTTCGTGCAGCTGATACTGTGCAATATCTTTCTCTGCGATCCGTCCAACTATCCTGAAAATGGCTTCAGGAATGTCTTTCCTGATCAGCGGAAAAACATTTTCTATAAAATAAACCACTGCATCAATATTCGGGTGATAGTCCATGCTACCAATGAACAGAATCGTTTTTCCATCTGGCGCATAATCAAAAGGAAAGCGATCTAAATCAACGCCATTCGAACACACGAATACTTTATCCGGAGTAGGATTACCGAGATCAGATAAATAGGTTTTATCAACACCAGACACTAAAACAGAGGCATCAAATGCCGATATGGCTGCCAGTTCATAGCGTTGCAGTCGGCCTATTTCTAGCCAAAATATAAACCGTTTAAAGCCAATATCCAGTTTTGAGGAGCGTTGATAGTTCAGCGAGATTGCATCGGTCATCTCTAGAATCTTCACTTTATCCTTGCCATCAATCTGACTGACAACGTCGCTTGTACGTACGAGGTGCGAAACAATGATTTCTGATTCTAAAGATTTTTTGATGACTGCCTTATAAAAAGGGGAGCTTTTATAATAGGCCACTTGCAGAGGTGTCCGCGTCAAAAGAGCAATGAGACTATTAAGCCATGACTGCCACTTGGGCAAGAATATCCGTTCGACACTGGAGAACACTCCGTCATTCGGTAGTTCCTTCTCAACATCGAATTGAGTGTCTGCAAGACAAACCAGATGAACCTTGTATTTTGATGCTAGTACCTTGGCCATATGATACAAGCGAAGACGATCACCACCGATGACGGGATAAGGAACTCTGGAAGAAATCAGCAGTAAGTTCGGTTTATTTGACATATCTAACCTTCAACAAATGAATCACTCTATAAATAATTTTGTTCAAATTATTAGTTAATCGATCTATTTTTTTTAGCACACTGAACGTTCGTTTAAACGACCTGACCTGACCCAAATCATAGGGCGTAAAGCCTGAACGTTGGGCACGAATCGGCAAAGTATGTTCTTGATAAATCGTGTATTGTTTGCGCTTTAGGACGCAAGTAGGTAGCAACTGATGTGGGTTCGCCTTATACCAGCCATGCAGAAAGGTGCTGGGTTGCAACCAAGCAGTAATCGCATTGGTGTACGCCGTTGGTAGATGATTCCACTGCTCACACCATGCATCACTCTCAAATTCTTCATCATAAAATTTGAACGTACTGAACGCGTTTCTGCTTCCCTGTAGCGCGAACATAAAGGTCGGAAAATAAGTCATGCTTGAATCAAAAATTCCGGGTGACCAAACGCTTTCAATGCCAATCATATGTTCGCCAGCGGGTTCATGCGTCAACATTTTATTTAACGCATAGTCAAAGAACACGCGGTGATGAGATGAGTAAACCGTGTCATTTAAGAAAATAATTTTTGAATTGTCGCTGGTTGAATGTGCCAAGACTTTCAATAAACCTACTTGATAACCGGAGAACTCAAAGGCAGCATTCGCTGATAATCTTTCATCTGCAGTATTCACGGAGATGAAGCGGATCGAGTCGGAAATTTTTCGAATATCCGCTTTACAACGTTCTACTGCTCGTTCGTTACCATAATGTACAAATACAACATAAATCAAAGGGAGTAATTTAATTTTCATCCCCTTTCCTTAAGATGGTTAAGATTAGTAAACATACAAAAAGCATTGAACCCATCACGACAAGAATTTTAATAAAGTAACCGACCGCCAAAGACGGATCAATCATCAGCACGTAGGCAAATATACTGACTACTGCATAGAGAAAGATAAAGATCCAACCTTTTGTTAACCACAACCCACGCCGCAACACGGCGAGTAGTAAACCGACTAAAAACGAAAAAACGATGGCAACATACGGGCCAAATAAATACAAGCCCAGTATATTGTGTCGTGCGTTGGGGCCCATACCCTCTTCAATGCCGTAGTAAAATTTCGACATTTCATATCCCAGAATCACTTTAGGTTCAGGAATCCACCCTAATCCATTACACAAGAATGTATAGATTGAATTAAAGAAATACTGAAAAAAACCACTATCGGGTAAGGAGTCAAAGAAGGCCTGGTCGTAACCCTGAAAGAAAACATCGCCAAATAAAAGAAATCTTTCAAAAACAAAGTAAAATACGTTCGCATTCACATTCCAAATCGCTAATGTGATCGTTGTCGCTAAGATTAACAATACTGGAGTTAAGACAATTAAGAAATTGAGAGTTCGCTTCAGTGGCGTAATAGAAAAAATATACGAAGCTAAAAACACAGAAAATATAAATGGAAGAAAATCTGATTTCCCTCCCTTAGTCAGTAAGAAGATCATGGATGAAATCAGCACAATATAATCTGTCGAGCTTCTTAAATTAAAAATATATCTTTTTAGAAAGAATACCAGTGGTGCAGTCGCCCAAAGAATATCTATAAACCACGACACTATGCCTAGGTCTTGCATGATCAGTAGTCGCGATTCATTCCTGAACAATACAAATCCAGCGGACTTGAGATAGAGCGCAGAGAATAAAAAGAAGAATCCAAAAAATACGAAACAGAATATTTTAAATTCTTCTCTGCGATCCGCAAATATTGAAATATCAACTTTTGATAATGCTGGGGGTCTAAAAAGAGCAAAGCAACCAATCAGAAAAGCAATTTCTGTCGAAATAAAACTATAAAAATAATATGCGTCGATATTTCTGGAGAAATAGAGAATAAAGACAACTGCTGCAGAAAATGCTTGAGCTAAGACACCCAAAAATAATGGATCAATCAATGATGAAAATGATTTTCTAAATATCAGAAGATAAAATGCTAGGACGATAAGCACCAAAAAACTATTCGTGTAGAAATTCAGATCATAAAGTGCTAAAAATTGTTCGCGATTCATTTCGAAACGACACTCTTAACAATTTTTGCCGCTAAACAACGGACAAATAACAACGGCTTCATATAGCCACTCGCGATCAACACTTGAGAGTAGTTACTCCAAATCTGCAACAAGAGATACAATCGATTGAGTCCCGAAAAGTTTTCCAACAGATTGCGTTCAATTTTGATGACTTCTGAGCCCACTGCAATTTGTTTGGCTTTATTGCCAGTGCTTGATCCCGTATGCAGTCTATAGGCTGCAGTACTTTTATTGATAAATCCAAGTTTGCCTTTGGACAGCAATTTTAGATAAAAATATCGATCCTCGATAAAATATTGCTCATCGTAAAAACCGACTTCTTCATAGGTCTCTTTTCTTGCCATGAAAACAGGCCCTGGCGCACACCAATTCAGAATGAGCTCTTTGGTAATGTTGTGCTCATCCACTAAATTGCTGACTCGACCATGGAATCTTTCCTGAATCACAGAGGAGCAGATTTCTGTTCCATGATCATCAATGCCGATTGCATCGGTAAACACCGCAAGCTTGCTTGTGTGTCTCAGGAGATACTCATAGCGTTGTTGGATGCTGTTTTCGAGTAAGTAATCATCACTGGCAATGAATACCATAAAATCACCTGAACTCTTTCTAATGAGTCGATTTAAGGTTTTGGTGACCCCCGAATTAGTCTGTGTTTCGAGGCTCACTTTTTCAAATGAATGTTTATGCTCTTCAAGCCACGAACTGACGATTGAATAAGAGTTATCCTTTGAGCCATCATCAATGATCACCAGCTCTAATCGTGTCCAACCATTGTCTCGAATACTGTTTAAGCAGGTTGTCACAAAATTCGCATGATTGTAGACAGGCACAAGCACACTGATTAAAGGCAGCTCAGCAGGGGGCAAGAAAACTTCATTCTTCATACAAAATCAATCCAAAGGTTTAGTGACATTTTTTTCTGCAAGATTCTGATAAATGAAGAAAAATATGACAATCCAATACGCGGCATAATTTGCGGCAAACGCGACAGCCACGCCCTGAAATCCGATGGTTTTTGTCAAAACCCAAGTGAGCACAACAAAACTAATCGAAAAAACGATTTCTGTAATGATAAACAGCTTCAGCATCGCTTTACTGAGCATCAGAAAAGCTAAGATCCAGCTGCCAATTTTTAAGGTGTCACCGATCATTTGCCATGCAAAGAGTTCTCGCATGGGCAGAAATTCTTGGGTGAAGAGTAGCGGAATAATCATGTCGCGGCACAAATAAATGCTAAAGGCACTCAAGGCTGCAACGGGTAAGATAATTTTATAGCCCTGTATAATTTCTTTTTTGATGTCAATTGCATCTTTCAGTTCTGAGAGTCTGGGTAGATAGTACACGCTTAAGGTTGTAGTCGCGAGTAATAGATAGGCGTTACTTAATCGCCACATGGCTTCCCAATAACCCGCCGCAGTCCAGCCGAAGCTCGCCCCCAAGTGATCGCGAATTAAAATCTGGCTGATCGGACCACAGGCAGCGGATGTCAGTGCCATGGCTGTGAATTTGCCGAGATTGAGTGCAATCTGGCGATCAATTTGGCCAAACAAGTAGCGGATCTTAAACCAATCAGCTTTGTAGCAAATCAATAATGTCACAAAAAAAGTAATCGATTGGTAGATGGCTAGCGCAATTAACGCGCCATATAAACCCCATTGAATCGCCATGATGGTGGTGGCAACAAACGCAAACACACTGCCGGCAATATTGGCTAAAACATATCGACCGATGGCTTTTTTGCCGTTGAGAATTGCGAGCAACAAGGTATTCAGCGTGAAGAAAACCAATGTCGCGGCAAACCAAACAAATACGCCCCCATAGCTGTTATTTTTTAAGAACCATGCGGCTAAGGGCTGGTTAAAAACAGCAATGATCACGCTAGTGATGATTGAGCCAATAACTGCAATCGTGCCAGCAGTACGCCAAACCTGTTGCTGTTTAAGCGCATCTTCATAATATTCGGCAGTGTACTTGGTGACACCCGTGTTGATCGCACCACTGGCGAAGGTGGTGATCATTTGTACCGCATTTTGAAATTGGCCAAGCGCAGCATACCCCGCAGGGCCAACATAAATTGCGAGAATTTTGTTGATACCCAGCAAGGTGATCATTTTGATCATGACCGCAATCGCATTCAGCAGGCTGGTCTTAATGAGTGTCATTAATATCTGGAGGGGTGAGTTGTAGGTTTTTTAAGATAATTTTTCCAGCTACTAATGAGCCTAAAGGGCTGAGATGGCCAAAGTCTACCAGAAGAAGACTGTTTTTCGTACCTTCGATTACCACTTTACAACCATCTTGAATACACAAGCTTGGAATCAATGGAATATAGGTTAAAAGTGGCTTATTGGTTGAAGGACTTGAATATTTTTGAGACAGTATTCTGTCCGTGTTCATGACACTTTGATCCAGTCCTTCGGACAGATAACGTGATTCTTTCCCCCACTGATACTTCATGTAGATTTCAGGCAGGGATGGTTTATATTGTGGCACAGGTCCAATCAATACGACTTGTTTGGCCCCTTTGTCTTTTAAATTCTGAGCGAGCGCAAGCCAATCGACTTCCTCATGAAAGTTGACCTGAGCAAGGAAAACGATCTCTGGCTTGAGTCTTGCAATCTCGGTCAATGCAAAAGCGTTCGCAACTTTACAGTTATTATCGATGAGACCTGAGCGTGGGTTAATCGTCAGACTGGGTGGACATCCTGAGGTGGCAACTTGATATAACTCATAATTTGGGGGTAGTAATGCCCTTAAACCTGATGATAGTGCTTGTGCGTGAGAGTCACCCCATAGAAAGGCACTATGATTTTTAGTGGATGTAAGCTGATTGTTTGAAGTGCATGCTTTGGCGATGGACTGCCTCGCTTTTTGCGTTGCGTGATCATAAAAATCGCATTCGAGCCGATAGGCCTCATTGAGACCATTTTTATGCATATTTGAATAAAAGGTGAGAAATTGAATTTTCTCATTGCGACTATCGGTGTAAATAAAAATGCTTGGAAAAATAACGGTAAGAAGCAGGCATAACGCGGAAATAATCTTCTTTTTATTGTGAAGATTTTCTTTTTTGAATGTGATGAAATAAGTTTCAATGGCACGATATGAAACATAACCAAATGCAATTGAAAGGGTAATTGCAATACAAATGACAAGTGTTTGATGAGAGTAGCCCTGATGAGCCATCAAGACATAGATGGGCCAATGCCACAGATAGATTGAATAAGAAGATTTACCCAAGAAGCTTAATGTTGAATTTTTAGAAACCAAAGTTTCTTGTGAGCTGGCAATGATAAATAAGCATGCACTCAACACTGGAAATAATGCGAATCCCCCTGGCCAAGCCATTTTACTGTCCAGCAGGGCGACGCTCGCGAATAGTCCTAACAACGCAGAGAATTGCACATATTTGCGCTTTTCTTCTTGAATAGCGATCGGAAATAAGAAGATGAGTCCGCCGATCAACATCTCCCACGCTCTGGTTGGCAGTAGGTAGAATGAAAAAGTCGGGGCGGTCTGCACCAACATGATGGCGCTCACGAAGGAGGCGAAACACAAGGTTGCTAAAAGATATTTAACACGATCCAGTCTAAATAATTTTGCAAGCAGGATGATTAAGATTGGATAGACAATATAGAACTGCCATTCAACCGCGAGACTCCAAGCATGTAATAAATAGAGTTTTTCTGCTGTTGGATCAAAATAACCACTTTGTTCAAAATAAAGGAAATTGGATGAAAAAGTGATTGCAGCAACAATTTCTTTAGCCAACTGTTTGTATTCAAGTGGATAAAGTAGAAACCACCCTATGATCAAATAGCTAATACAAACAAAGGTTAAGGCGGGAATAATCCTAAACGCTCGGTCAATATAGAAATCGGACAACTTAAAAGAATGATGAGCCAGTCGATGAAAAATCACTTTAGTCATCAAGTAACCCGAGATCACAAAAAACACATCAACGCCGATAAAACCGCCATTAAAAAAGGGTACTTTAAAGTGATAAAGCACGACGAAAATAATCGATAATGCTCTTAAGGCATTGATGTCGGATCTATAATTCATTAGAGATTTTTTTAAGTGCCAAATTTATTAATGATGCGAACTGTTTCTTCAACATCCGCAAGTGCCATTGCTGGACCGAGCGGCAAGCTCAGCACTTGCTGATGAATCGCTTCCGTCAATGGAAAGCTGAGCGCATTCCATGCGGGGTAGGCTTGTTGTTTATGCGGTGGAATCGGATAGTGAATCAGTGTTTGTACGCCGTGATCCGCAAGATGTTTTTGTAGCGCATCACGGTTTTTGCAGCGCACCACAAACAAATGCCAAACATGACTTTCAAATGTCAGCGGTGAGTCATTGACTGACAATGGTAATGTGATCAACGGATTGTTGATGCCATTCATATAAATCTGTGCAATCTGACGGCGGTGCGCGGTTTGTTCATCCAAATATTTCAGTTTGACACTGAGCATGGCGGCTTGTATTTCATCAAGGCGGCTGTTGACGCCCTGATAGAGATTCTTGTACTTCTCGTGGGAACCATAGTTGCGAATCGCCCGCAGGGTTTGTGCGAGTTCATCGTCATTGGTGGTGATCGCCCCTGCGTCACCTAACGCCCCTAAGTTCTTCCCTGGATAAAAGCTGAAACCTGAAGCATCGCCCCAATTGCCCGCTTTACGTCCATCAATACTTGCGCCATGCGCTTGCGCGGAGTCTTCGAGGACGAGTAAACCGTGTTGCTGAGCAATTGCGAGGATTGCAGGCATGTCTGCGAGTTGCCCATATAAATGGACTGGCAGAATCGCGCGTGTTTTGGCCGTGATCGAGGCTTTTACATTCTGAGGGCAAAGATTCAAACTGGTCGCGTCGGGTTCGACCAAGACGGGAACCAGATTATTTTCAGTAATCGCAAGCACGCTGGCAATATAGGTATTGGCAGGCACTATGACTTCGTCGCCGTCTTTGAGTTTGCCGAGTTCTTTCCACGCGCGGAGCGTTAAAACAAGTGCATCCAGACCGTTTGCCACGCCAATGCAATGTTTGGTTCCGCAGTATTGGGTAAACTCATTTTCGAATTGACTGAGCTCATTACCCGCAATGTACCACCCAGAATCAATCACCCGAGCGCAGGCGGCAACGAGTTCATCGCGATAACTGTGATTGGTGGCTTTGAGGTCAAGGAATGGAATAGTCATACTCATGTTGATTGACCCCCTGTTAAGCCGTGTTCGCCACGTTTCCATGCCTCGATCACCGACTCAGGATATCCGCGATTAAAATGATTGACCCACGGATAGGCACTCAAATCTGACCCATCTTGCAAACGAACTCCACCCGTGGCGCAAATTTTCTTCGCTGGTGAGCCGACATATACCATCTCTGCCTCAGTATTCCGATTGACGCAAGAATGTGCGCCGACCAGCGTGCCTTTACCAATGGTGACCCCGGGCAAAACAACCGACATGGTGGCAACGACGGCATAATCTTCAACCGTGACCCCTTTCAGCGTGTTGCTTGGCGGGTGTGGGTCATTGGTCAACACCACATAAGGGAAAATCCAGACAAAGTTGCCGATGCTGCTCGCTTGTCCAATGTGAACATTGCTATGAAAACGAACATAGTCGCCAATGGTACAGTGACCTTGGATATCTGACAGCGTGCCGATTTGGAGGTTTTTGCCTGCAATGGTTTTTTCACGCACAGTCACACGGTGACCAGTCGTCAGCTTTTCACCGAATATAGAGCCTTCGTAGAAAATACTATGCGAACGAATGTGCGAATGTTGGCCGATGACTAATAAATTGCCACCTGATAAATGGTTGGGCACGCCAATTTCGCAATGGCTTTCTATGGTGACGTTGTCTTCTATACGGACGTTGTCATAAATAATAGAGAATGGCCCAATGGTGACATTGCTACCAATGATTGCCTTCTCAGATACAATAGCAAGCGGATGAATACTCATTAGCGATCTCTCTTTACGAATTCGTCATAGTTACGGATGTAGTCGTTTTCATCATAATGTTCACTGGCGAGAACCAATAAGACGCAATCAGGGCTGAAATCATGCATTTCTCTCCACACCCGATCGCCAATAATGAGTCCTTTGGTGGGAGAGTCTAGCCATGTTTCTTGGCGGGTTTCCCCATCATCCAAAATCATGCGGCATTTGCCTGTGACACAGACGGCAACTTGCTTCAGATTACGATGGGCATGAAAACCACGTGCGACACCCTGTTGCGTACCGAAAATGTAGTACACACGTTTGATCTCAAAAGGAACGGTTTTGCTGCCCTCCAAGGCAACAAGGGAGCCACGTTCATCGCCAAGCGGCGGGAAATTGACCCATTGAATTAAACTCATCGTCATTCTCTTATCAATTGTTTTACGAATACAGTTTCATCGGTTTATGAGTGCTTCAAATGGTTAGAGCGAATAGTGTTCACAAACGCAATGCGAGTCATTGTGACCTCATCAAGTTTTTGGGCTATTGGCTCACCATGTAAAGCTGGCAAAATCTCATGTGCGAGGGATTTACCCAGTTCAACGCCCCATTGATCAAACGCGTTGATATTCCAGAGTTGTGCTTGTACAAAGATTTTATGCTCATAAGCGGCAAGTAGCAGTCCTATAGAAAAAGGATCTTGCTTGGGTAAAATAATCATACTTGAGCGTTGGCCGCCTAGACAGGTCTTATGCGGTTCACTGGGATAGTGTCGGCCTTGAGCCAGCGCAGCACTTTGTGCAAAGCAATTCGCTAATAGCTGATCTTGATGCCCTGCAAAAATTTGAGGGTCTTCCGCAATTGCAATGAAATCTGTGGGAATCTGACGATTTCCTTGATGTAACATTTGAAAGTAAGCATGTTGGCCATTACTGCCGACGCTACCAAAGACTGCTTGTGCGGTACGATATGTAATTGGTTTACCTTCGGTATCAACACCTTTGCCGTTAGATTCCATTTCAAGTTGTTGTAGGTAAGAAGGGAAGGATCTTAAGCCATGGCAATAGGGTGCAATCGATAATCCCGCCGCATAGTTATCTTCTATATTCCATAAACCAATGAGTCCCATGATGACTGGAATGTTGGCCTCTAAGGGGGCGGTAAAGAAATGTTCATCCATGGACTGTGCGCCAGCAAGTAACGCTTCAAAATGATCCATACCGACAAGGATGGCGATGGGCAAACCAACGGCTGACCACAATGAAAAACGCCCGCCGACCCAATCCCAAAATTTGAAAATATATTGGGTATCTATACCGAATTTTTCGGCTTTCTGTGGTTCGGCGGTAATGCCGACAAAGTGGCGAGCGATAATTTGGTGACGATCAAGACTGAGTCGTTGCTCTAGCCATTGAATGGCGGCAGCAGCATTTTGCATGGTCTCAAAAGTAGTAAAGGTTTTACTGGTAATTAAAAAGAGTGTTTCTTCTGGATTAATTTGCTGTAACACTTCATTGAGGTCATCTGCATCAATGTTCGCCACAAAGAAAATCTGAATATGGGTGGTTTTATATCGGGTTAAGGCCTCAGTGACCAGACGTGAACCAAGATTTGAGCCACCTACACCAATGTTAACGACTGTGCGAATCGGTTTTCCAGTTACACCAAGAATCTGACCCCCATGAAGCTTGCTCACGAAGTCTCGTATTTGCTCGCGTATTGTAATTGCTTCATGAATATGCGCGTTCATCGCGGGCGTAGATGAGTTGGGTAAGGCTCGTAATGCAGTATGCAGAACTTGGCGATGTTCTGTTGGGTTTGTAATGTTTCCAGCTTGGAGTTGTTGTATTGCTTTCGGTAACTCAGCATGGCGAGCACGCTCAAGTAGATTCTTCCACTGCGGTTCGCTGATTAATTGATTGGTAAAATCAAATAGAGCATCTTTATAGATGATGCTGAAGTCTTGGAGATAGCCTGCGCTCATCGAATCATCTGATATTAAAAAAAGCCAGATACTATGGCATCTAGCAAAGCATGCTGCAGAGGGGTTGTTGAGCACCATCTGCAACGACGGGATTTCATTTTACCCAAATCGATAATTACTGAGCGGTCGATGAGGGCCTGCATTGTAATACACGCACATACCCTGAACAAGTCGAAGTACGTTGTCGGTTGGCAACGCAGTCACTTTGAGAAGTCTTGCGCTTAGCTCATGTTCAAAAACAACTTTAAGCGATTAAGCTTTGTGTGCATTTGCGAATAGTCGAAGCTATCCGCGTTTCGTATAATGAGCCAGATTCGTTCGATAACTGAGCAAACTGGATCCGTCCACTTTCACAGGGTTTTACCTATTGAAACGGCTTAATGATTGGACGAAACCTACTTGGAACATGGGTTAACACCGTCCGTAATTATCTTGGAAGCGGACAATATCATCTTCGCCGAGATACTCCCCACTTTGTACCTCAATCATCACTAATGGCAGCACCCCAGGATTTTCTAATCGATGGCGATTTCCTGCTGGAATATAAGTCGATTCATTTGCACCCAATAAGGTGATTTGATCGCCATTTGTAACGCTTGCCATTCCACTCACTACGATCCAATGCTCACTGCGATGGTGGTGCATCTGCAGACTTAAGCTAGCGCCTGGGCGCACTTCAATGCGTTTGATCTTGAATCGTGTGCTTTCTTCGAGGATGGTGTACGCTCCCCAAGGCCTGACAACGGTGCGGTGGAGCTTAAAGGCATCATGACCGAGTGCTTTTAGTTGAGCGACTACTTTGCGGACATCTTGCGTCTTTTCTGCATGTGCAACCAGCAAGGCATCAGGTGTGTCAATAATAATTAAATCTTGTACGCCTAATGTTGCGACCAAACGTTGTTCGCTCTGTACATAAACATTATGCGAATCAATCAAAATCGATTCACCTACTGTGCGGTTCTGATTTTCATCGGCAGCGGTTAATTCACTCACCGCTTGCCAAGAACCAATATCGCTCCATCCAAAATCACATGGAATCACCGCGCCTTTATTGGAGTGTTCCATTAATGCGTAGTCGATCGAAATATCGGGGAACATATTAAACGCATCAACTGAATAATCCTGCATCGCAGAATTAGAAACATTCGCGCCCAATTGCGCGCGACACGATTCTGCTGCAGTAATAACTTCTGGCGCATGCAGTGCCATTTCGCTTAGAAACACCCCCGCCTGAAAACAAAAAATTCCTGCATTCCAAAGATGATTTCCACTTTCTAGCAGTAACTTTGCTTTACCCGTATCAGGTTTTTCAATAAAACGTCCAACACGATATCCCACATCCAATGCTTCGCCGCACGCAATATAACCATAACCCGTTTCAGGCGCGGTCGGTGTAATCCCAAAAGTAACGAGATAACCTTGACTCGCCAAAGTAGTGGCAGAAGCGACCGCAGATTCAAAACGAGAACCATCATGGATGAGGTGATCCGCTGACATGACCAGCAGAACGGAGTCTGAGCCGTACTTATGAAAAACATCTAATGCCGCCAATGTAATCGCTGGCGCGGTATTACGACCAAAAGGTTCTAACAAAAATGTGCCATGGATACCCTGATTCACTTGGGCAAGGTTATCTTTGCTTTCAAAGAAATAATCACGATTGGTGACAGTAATCAAATGCTCTGTATTCATGACGGAAGCCGCGCGCTGATAGGCTTTCATCAGCAAACTATCACCATCTGCAAGTTTCATGAATGGTTTGGGATACGCTTCGCGCGACACAGGCCATAAACGCGTGCCAGCACCCCCAGACATAATGACAGGAATAAGAACCATCAACACAACTCACTTCATATCATCGGTCAACAATGATGATTTGTTCCCAAACAGGGAGTTACGCTATTTTAAGCGTGCTTAATACGGTAGACCGTTTTAACAATCAATCTGGTCATCATCTACATCGTAAGGCATCTCAAAAAACGTCAGCATCCTTAAAAGAAGCTGCTTTTTGATCTTTACCAGAGAGTAAAGGTTCACCTTCAAACCGCCAATCAATGGCTAAGTCTGGATCATTCCAGATAATCGAGCGCTCATAATTTGGCGCATAGGTATTCGTTGTTTTATATAAAAATTCTGCTGTTTCTGACAATGTGATAAATCCATGCGCGAAGCCCTCTGGAACCCAGAGTTGTTTTCTGTTTTCTGCGGACAGGATTTCTCCGACCCATTGACCAAAAGTTGGCGAGTCTTTACGAATATCAACGCAGACATCAAAGACCTCACCTTGAATCACACGAACCAACTTGCCTTGTGCCATCGGATTCAGCTGGTAATGCAAACCACGCAATACACCACGTTGAGACTTAGAGTGATTGTCTTGGACAAACTGACGCTTTAAGCCAGTTGCCTCCTCAAAGACATTTTGTGAAAAACTTTCAAAAAAGAAACCGCGTTCATCACCAAAAAAATTGGGTGAAAACAAGACCACTTCTGGAATCGCGAGTTTGGTGGCTTGCATTAAAATATTTTCTCTTTCAGAAGGTTTAACAGGTATTGTCCATAACCATTTTTTGCCAATGGTTTCGCGAGTTCAGCCAGTTGTTCGCGGCTAATCCACTCGTTATGGAAGGCTATTTCTTCAGGACAGGCAATTTTTAAGCCTTGACGTTTTTCGACCGTTGCAATGAACTGACCGGCTTCAAGCAATGAGTCATGCGTTCCCGTATCCAGCCAAGCATGTCCGCGTCCCATCAATTCAACAGAGAGCTGACCTTGATCTAAATACAATTGGTTGAGATCGGTAATTTCGAGTTCGCCGCGATGAGATGGCTTGATTTGCTTTGCCAATTGGACGACATTTTTATCGTAAAAATAGAGACCAGTGATCGCGTAGTTTGACTTTGGATGTTTCGGTTTTTCTTCCAAAGACAGCACTTTACCTGTTGCATCAAATTCAGCCACACCATAACGCTCTGGATCCTGCACATGATAGGCGAACACCGTTGCGCCCGATTCTTTCGCGCTCGCATTGGCAAGAAGTTGGCTGAAATCATGACCGAAGAAAATGTTATCGCCAAGTACAAGTGCGCAATGATCATCACCAATAAATTCTTCGCCCAAGATAAATGCTTGTGCCAAACCATCAGGCGTTGGTTGTACGACATAGCTCAGTTCTAGACCCCATTGGCTACCGTCACCTAGCAGTTGTTGATAACGTGGAATATCTTGCGGGGTGGAAATGATCAGAGTTTCACGGATGCCAGCTAGCATGAGTGTGGACAATGGGTAGTACACCATCGGCTTGTCATAGACCGGTAATAATTGTTTTGAGATTGCCAATGTTGCTGGATGTAAGCGTGTTCCTGAGCCGCCAGCTAAAATAATTCCTTTACGTTTCATAATTTTACTCTAATTTGTTTTTGATGAAAAAGATACGGGTTGCTGCAATATTAAAAACCTATGGCTGTAGTTCGCAAACTAAACGCTGCACGTGATATTGCCAATTCGGCAGTTGGATATTGAATCGCTCGCGTAGCTTGGTGGTATCAAGGCGTGAATTTTGTGGTCGCGCGGCTGGAACAGGATAAGCCGATGCTGGGATTGGATTGACCTGATTGGGTTGTGCTTTTAAAGGAGTACCGAGTCGAATCGCTTCTGCAATCACAAATTGCGCATAGCCATGCCAGCTGGTTTCTCCAGCAGCGACCAAATGATAGATGCCCGATGCCGATGCTGCAAGTGCCGCGTCATTCTGCAAGCGATAGATCGCAAGTGCAGTGACGTCTGCAATCAACTCAGCACTGGTTGGAGCGCCAAATTGATCGGCAACGACATTTAAGCTGTCGCGTTCGGCAGCAAGACGCAGCATGGTTTTGGCAAAGTTGCCGCCGCGACTGGCGAACACCCAACTGGTTCTGAATATTAAATGCTTGCAACCTGATGCTGCGATCGCAACTTCACCATCGCGCTTGGTTTGACCATAAACGCTGAGTGGGGCAGTCGAGTCATTTTCCAGGTAGAAGCCTTCTTTCGAACCATTGAAGACATAATCAGTCGAATAGTGAATCAGCCAAGCATCCAAACGCTTTGTTTCTTCGGCAAGTACGGCAAGTGATTGGGCGTTAACGCGGTCAGCACTTTCAACATCACTTTCGGCTTTATCAACTGCAGTGTAAGCAGCGGCATTGACGATGACATCTGGCGCATAGTCACGAATCAATTGACGTAACGATTCAGGATCATCGAGATTGGCTTCGCAGCGATCACAGGCACGTAGTTCACCAAGTGGGCTTAACGCGCGCTGCAATTCCCAGCCGACTTGACCGTTTTTACCGAGGAGTAGAATTTTCACCATTGGTCTGCTCATGCTAGTCAATTCAAGCCTGATACTGCTGATTGACCCAGTCGCGGTAAGCGCCGCTGGTCACATTGCTGACCCATTGCTGGTTGGCGAGATACCACTGAACCGTTTTGCGGATGCCTGTTTCAAAGGTCTCGGCAGGTTTCCAGCCCAGTTCACGTTCCAGTTTGGTCGCATCAATCGCATAGCGACGATCATGTCCAGCACGGTCTTTCACAAACGTGATTTGAATGGCGTAGGATTGACCATCGGCACGCGGTTGCAGCTCATCCAAGATCGCACACAGCGTATTCACTACATCGAGGTTGGCTTTTTCATTCCAGCCGCCGACATTATAGGTTTCACCTAAAACACCGCGCGCCAAGACGCGACGAATTGCACTGCAATGATCGGTCACATATAACCAATCACGGATTTGTTGACCATCGCCATAGATCGGCAAAGCTTTGCCATTTAATGCATTCAAAATGCACAGCGGAATCAGTTTTTCTGGGAAATGATAAGGACCGTAGTTGTTTGAGCAATTGGTCGTCAACACTGGTAAACCATAAGTATGATGATAGGCACGCACTAAATGATCAGAGGCCGCTTTACTCGCGGAGTAAGGGCTATTTGGCTCATAGCGATTGGTTTCGCTAAAAGCTGGATCCGTTTTGCTCAGTGAACCATACACTTCGTCGGTCGAAACATGCAGGAAGCGGAAGGCATTTTTTGCCGTCTCATCGAGATTAGACCAATAGGCGCGAACGGTTTCGAGCAGTTTAAAGGTGCCAACGATGTTGGTTTGAATAAATTCTTCAGGACCAGTGATCGAACGGTCGACATGACTTTCAGCCGCAAAATTGAGAACTGCTCGCACCTGATGCTTAGTCAATAATTCGCCAATCACATCGCTATCAGCAATATCTGCATGGACAAAAATATGGTTTGGGCTGGTCGCAACGGAAGCCAAATTTTCGAGATTGCCCGCATAGGTCAGTTTGTCTAGACTGATGACGAGTTCGTTATGATGGGCAAGCCAATCCAAGACAAAGTTCCCACCAATAAAACCCGCTGCGCCTGTTACCAATATTGCCATTATTCAGTTTCCGTAAACAATTCCGTAGTGTTTGATCTTAGTCGCTATGTTCTTTGAAGCTATAGTTTAGTAGCTATTTTGTGGTTTTGAACCAATCAGTTGTTGCAATTCTGCAGTACGCGATGTCATTAGTGCATGTGCATTTGCACCACGTGCTTCGACATTTAAGCGCATCAGAGGTTCAGTATTCGATGCGCGCAGATTAAAACGCCAGTCGCCAAATGACAAGCTCATACCATCGGTTTGATCGAGTACTGGTTGGTCATCTTTGTAGTGTTGCAGGATTTTCTCAATAATCTCAGCACTGTTGTCGACGCGAAAATTAATTTCACCACTACATGGGTAGGTCGCCATACGTTCGCTGATGAGTGTCGATAGACCTTTGCCCGTATTACTGACTAAGTTGACCGCGAGTAACCATGGAATCATACCGCTATCGCAATACGCAAAATCACGGAAATAGTGATGTGCACTCATTTCGCCGCCATAAATGGCATTCTCGGCGCGCATCCGCTCTTTAATGAACGCATGACCTGTTTTGCATTGAATAGCTTGTCCGCCTGCTTGTTCTGCAATATCAATGGTATTCCAAGTCAGACGCGGATCATGAATGATCTTCTCGCCTGGATTCTTGAGTAGGAAGGCTTGAGCCAGCAGACCCACAATATAATAGCCTTCAATAAATTCGCCATGCTCATCAAACAAGAAGCAGCGGTCAAAATCGCCATCCCATGCCACACCGAAATCCGCTTGATGGGTTTTAACTGCATCACTCGTTGCTGCGCGATTCTCAAGCAAAATTGGATTCGGGATACCATTTGGGAAGCTGCCATCCGCTTCGTGATGGATTTTAATAAATGAAATTGGGATATTCAGCGTAGCGAAACGACTTTCCAGCGCATCAATCACATGACCCGCTGCACCATTGCCTGCATTGACCACAATCTTGAGAGGTTTGACGTTGGGAATGTCTAAATACGTCAAAAGATGGGTAATGTAATCTTCGAGGATCGAGACCTCGGTCAGCGTGCCTTTTTTGG
The DNA here is from genome assembly GCA_025363155.1 of Moraxellaceae bacterium. Lineage (GTDB taxonomy): Bacteria > Pseudomonadota > Gammaproteobacteria > Pseudomonadales > Moraxellaceae > Aquirhabdus. The sequence continues at coordinate 14,132 of JANYEL010000100.1, read as the reverse complement.
TAATCGGTGCAAAGTCGTTCTTTTCGGCTAAGGCTTTGATGTCGAGTAGACCTGTATCACCGCTAATTGGTTGGGCGTTTTTCTTGACCAATTTCATGCCGTTATAATCCATAGGATTATGGCTGGCGGTCACTTCGATGCCGCCATCAACATCCAAATGAAATGCCGCAAAATAGACTTCTTCGGTGCCGGTCATGCCGATGTCCAGCACATCAACGCCACTATCCATCAGGCCTTGCGCCACTGCCATTTTCAGGGCATGGCTTGTCTCACGAATATCTGCGCCGACGACGATTCTTTTCGGTTGTAAAAGCTGTCCGTATGCGCGACCAATGCTGTATGCAATCGACTCGTTGAGTTCTGTACCGAGTTTTCCTCGAATGTCATAGGCTTTAAAGCAGGTCAACGGCATAGTTCGTGCTCATTATAAATATTGGGGCGGCAGCTTATAGATAAACGATCAAAATGAATGTCGTTAATTGGTTGCGAAGTATGCCACAGGAGGCTCTCAGCGTCATCTGATCGGCGTCATTGAACCGATGATTTATGCAAAAGTTTCTTATTCCGCTAACAATTTCCGCATGGCTTCTGGCACACCCGCTGCAAATGCTTCAACGTCATTCATCCAGCGGATGGGGGAAAAGTGATTTTCTAGCTGCTGTTTTTGCAGTATCGTGTTGATCTCAAAATGAGTGGCCTGTAATTCCCAGTGAAAATGGGTGAATGTATGACGTATTTTTTTACCTTCGATACCATTGATTAAGTTTAAATTTTCTAAGGTTTGTTCCAGTGCGCCTTCAATGACAGGCAGTGACCATAATCCACCCCAAAGGCCTTCGGATGGACGTTGTTGCCAAAGCAGTTGTTGATTGTGTTGAATCATTAATACTGTTGCATGGCGTGTTGGCGTGGCTTTGCGCGCGGGTTTTTGCGGCAATTCCATGACCCGATTGGTTTTAAACGCCACGCAATCACTTTGCATGGGGCAATATAAACACAAGGTTTTTTTCGGTGTGCAAATGGTCGCACCTAGATCCATGATCGCTTGGTTGTAGTCATGCGCGCGTGTTTGCGGGGTGAGTGCTTCGGCAATTTGCCAAATATTTTTAATAAAAGCACTACTCGTACTATCGCCATCCAATGCTAAATAACGACTCAAGACGCGTTTGACATTGCCATCCATGATGACGCCGAATTGCCGCAAGCCTAGCGACATGAGTGCACCAGCCGTAGAAGGGCCAACTCCAGACAACTCAATCCATTGTTCGAGTGTTTTAGGAAATTCACCATTTTTAGTGACCGCACTTGCGGCTTTATGCAAATTCCTTGCGCGCGCGTAGTAGCCCAGCCCAGCCCAAAATGGCGCAACCTCATCCCAGCTCGCATTGCCAAGATCTTGCACAGTCGGGAAGCGCTGCATGAAGCGATCAAAATATTGAAGTACCGTCTTGACTTGCGTTTGTTGCAGCATGATTTCTGAAACCCAAACTTTGTAGGGATCATCGGTCACTTGCCAAGGTAAGTCGTGCCGACCATGCTGTTCAAACCATGTGAGGAGTCGTTCAGAGAAGTCGTGGTCAGCAAGATTGAGCGTGTTGGCAATGGCGGTCATGTACAATATTCATCGTGTTAAAAAGGTGTCTTAATATGTTGCAACCATAGCCCTTGAGCTGCTTAAAGGCTATAGTTCGCATATATTATTTTGCGTGATTTGGATTGCTGCCATGAATAGCCTGACTACACCCGTTCCTTCCGCTCATGACGTTGAGGCACAAGACCTCACACGTATTTTGCCAGCCTCGCGCAAGGTGTATATCCAAGGGTCTACGCCAGATATTCAAGTGCCAATGCGTGAAATTAGTTTGACCGATACGCCAACAGGTTTGGGCGGTGAAAAAAATCCACCTGTGTTGGTTTATGACACATCAGGCGTGTATAGCGATCCGAATGTCGCCATTGATTTGACCAAAGGTTTGCCAGATTTGCGTTCGAAATGGATCGAAGCGCGCGGCGATACTGAAAAATTGACAGGTCTTTCCTCAGAATTTGGTCGTCAGCGTGCCAAAGATATTAAAACTGCCGATTTACGCTTTGCGCATATTCAGAACCCACGTCGTGCGAAAGCGGGTCAGAACGTCAGCCAAATGCACTACGCGCGCCAAGGCATCATCACGCCTGAGATGGAATACATCGCCATCCGTGAAACGCAGCGTCAATATGAAGGCACTGACTTGCGTCAGCACGCGGGTCAGAACTTCGGTGCGCATTTGCCACGTGAAATTACCCCTGAATTTGTTCGTAGTGAAGTGGCTGCTGGCCGTGCGATTATTCCAGCGAACATTAACCATCCTGAAGCGGAGCCAATGATTATTGGCCGTAACTTCTTGGTTAAGATCAATGCAAACATTGGTAACTCTGCGCTAGGTTCATCGATTGATGAAGAAGTCGCCAAGATGACGTGGTCAACCCGTTGGGGTGCGGACACCATCATGGATTTATCAACGGGTAAAAATATCCATGAAACCCGCGAATGGATTATCCGCAATTCGCCAGTGCCAATCGGTACCGTACCAATTTACCAAGCACTGGAAAAAGTTGATGGCGTAGCCGAAGACCTGACTTGGGAAATCTTCCGCGATACGTTGATTGAACAGGCTGAGCAGGGCGTGGATTACTTCACGATTCATGCTGGTGTGTTACTGCGTTATGTGCCATTGACCGCGAATCGGTTGACAGGCATTGTATCTCGTGGTGGTTCAATCATGGCGCAGTGGTGCTTGGCGCATCATCAAGAAAACTTCTTGTACACCCATTTCGAAGAAATCTGCGAAATCATGAAAGCCTACGACGTGTCGTTCAGCTTGGGTGATGGCTTACGTCCCGGTTGTATTCAGGATGCCAATGATGAAGCGCAATTCGGTGAACTGCGTGCGCTGGGCGAGCTGACTCAGATCGCATGGAAACATGATGTTCAGGTCATGATCGAAGGCCCGGGTCATGTGCCAATGCATATGATTAAAGAAAACATGGATTTGCAACTCGAAGTTTGTGGTGAAGCGCCGTTTTATACGCTTGGACCACTGACCACTGATATCGCACCGGGCTACGACCACATCACCAGCGCGATTGGCGCGGCAATGATCGGTTGGTACGGCACGGCGATGCTGTGTTATGTCACGCCGAAAGAACATTTGGGTCTGCCAAACAAAAAAGATGTGAAAGACGGCATCATTACCTACAAGATCGCGGCTCACGCAGCGGACTTGGCAAAAGGTCATCCGGGCGCGCAAGTGCGTGACAATGCTTTGTCGAAAGCACGTTTTGAGTTCCGTTGGGATGATCAATTCAATCTGGCACTTGATCCTGATACTGCGCGTAGCTATCACGATGAGACTTTGCCAAAAGATGCGCATAAATCAGCGCACTTTTGTTCAATGTGTGGTCCGAAGTTCTGTTCAATGAAAATTACCCAGAACGTGCGTGACTATGCGGCGAAACAAGGTTTAAGTGAAACCGAAGCCGTGCAAAAAGGTATGGAAGAAATGTCAGCTGTTTATCACGAACAAGGTAGCCAGTTGTACAAAGAGGTTTAGCTATTTGTTGTTCGATTAGTTTTCTACATTAGAATCGCATAATGAATAGTTATGCGATTTTTTTTAAAAAGAAATTAAGCGCTCATCATTTATAAAATAAGGCTATCTAAATGAAATCATTAGCAATTGTCATGTTGTCCATCCTATCAACGGCTTGTGCAGTTCATTCAACGCAAGCGCAGACTGACAGTACGACTTTGGGTACATCATCCATTAATCCAGAAAGTATTAAAAATCTAGCACCTTTCCCAAAATCTCAAGCTGGTTTCCAGCGCTACGTCATTCATTTGCCTGCAAATGGTTCGGATGAAACTTATCAAGTCGAATTGATCGCAGGGAAAACTGAACAAGTGGACTGTAATATGCATCGCCTCAATGGCAACATTGCGGAAAAAGATCTGGCGGGTTGGGGCTATAACTATTATGAGTTTACGACGCAGGGTCAGATGGCTTCTACTATGATGGCTTGCCCAAATCGTCCAAAATCAGAAAAATTCATAACGGGCGCTACCCAACTCGTGCGCTATAACAGCCGTTTGCCCATCGTGGTTTTTGTGCCAAATGGATATGAACTGAAATATCGACTCTGGAAAGCACAGGATATTCAGGCAGCACCTGTTAATTAAAAGTGCGCGGGTAGCAGAGTCTTGATCAGTTCCTTTGAGGGCAGACACGTAGGTCTGCGCCTACGGGGTGAATTGGGGATATGATATTCATTGCTGCATACGGTGTTTTAGCTCAGATTGGTAAGGATTTATAATTAATATTGACAATGATTGTTGTCAGTATGTATAACGTTCGAAGTTTATTTTCCCATTTCTTTTCTGGAGCAAGACAACATGTCGAATACGCGCGTACTTATCACGGGTGCAAATACTGGCATTGGTTTTGCCACGGCTGAGAAATTGGTGCAAGGCGGTGCCGATGTGATTTTGGCCTGTCGTAATCCAGCCAAAGCTGCAGAAGCACAAGCACAGTTGCAAGCGTTAGGCGGCAAAGGTTCAGTTGATGTCATCGAGTTGGATTTGAATAGCTTAGCGTCAGTCAAAGCCGCAGCAGTGTTGGTCAAAGAACGTTACGGTTCAATTGATGTATTGATCAATAACGCAGGGCTTTTTGGTGAAGCGTTATATCAAACAGAAGACGGCTATGAGCAGCAATTTGGTGTCAATTATTTAGCACCATTCTTATTCACCCAATTGTTATTGCCTGCACTGCAACAAGCAAAGGCGGGGCGGATTATTCATCTGGCATCGGTGATGCATTGGTTGGGTAGCATTAAACCAGAAACATTCCGTCAAACTTCGGGTTCTTATCGTGCTGTTGCGGCTTACGGACAATCAAAGCTGGCGAATCTGTTGTTTAGCCATGCTTTAGCTCGTCAATTAGAAGGGACGAGCGTCACCAGTAATGCGCTACATCCAGGTGGTGTTGATTCTGACATCTATCGCGATTTGCCGAAGTTCCAATATGCCGTAATGAAACCATTTCTGATTCCAACCAGTCGTCCAGCCAACTTGATTACCAAGATGGCCGTGAGCGAGGAATGGGCGACGCGCAATGGTCAATACGTCAGTGCGCACATGCCGAATTGGCAATCTTCGAGCGCGAAAAACTCCAAACTTGCCGATCAGCTTTATCTACAGTCAATGGACATGGTTCGAGAATATTTATAATGAGTGATCTTCGCCGCTTCATTTGAGCGGCGTTTTTATGTGTGTGATTGGAATTGTTTGTCAAAATAATTGTATTTGTGTCATATGATTGTTTTTATATTAGCCGTAGTATCGCAGTATGATTTGAACACGATTTTTCAAAACGATTAAAAGCGTAAATACAAGGAATTCGATATGACGACGATCAATCCAAAAGCACCTGTACTGATTACGGGCGCCAGTGGTTATGTCGCAGGGTGGATTGTCAAAAATCTGCTTGAGACAGGGCATACCGTTCATGCGACGGTTCGTGATCCTGCGAAAACCAAAAGCGTGGCTCATTTGCAAAAGATTGCTGACAACAGCACGGGCACCTTGAAGCTGTTCAAAGCAGATTTGTTGGATGAAGGTGCGTTTGACGAAGCGATGGCGGGCTGTGAGTTGGTCATTCATACCGCTTCGCCGTTTATTATTAGTGGTTTTAAAGATGCACACGAAGCACTTGTGCGTCCCGCGTTAGATGGCACGCGAAATGTATTTGCTTCGATTGAGCGTACGCCGAGTGTGAAACGCGTTGTGTTGACTTCCAGTGTTGCTGCGACTTATGGCGACAACGTTGATGGTCTTAAAGTGCCAAACGGGACGTTTAATGAAACGCATTGGAATACCAGCAGTACCGTCGATCACCAGCCGTACTACTACTCAAAAACTGTTGCAGAGCGCGAAGCATGGAAACTGCATGCCGAGCAAAGTCAGCCGAACCGTTGGGATTTGGTGTGTGTCAATCCAGGTTTGGTGGTTGGCCCTGCGCTGACAACCAATAGTATTTCAGCCAGCATCACCACCTTGCAGCAGTTTGGTGACGGCACCATGCGCTTTGGCGCGCCACATCTGTGGAATGGTTTGGTCGATGTTCGCGACGTTGCTGATGCTCACGTGCGCGCGGGCTTTACGCCTGAAGCCAATGGTCGTTACATCATTTGCGGTGACACCTTAAGCTTGCTGCAAATGGGTTCAGCCTTGCGCCAACAATTCGGTTCGAAGTATCCGTTTCCATTGGTGCCTGCACCGAAATTGGCATTCTGGGCAATCGCTCCATTGTTTGGCATGACGCGCGATTATGTGTCGCGTAATGTCGGCTATAAGATTGGTTTTGATAATAGCCGTAGCCAGCGTGATCTTAAGATTGAATATCGCGATGTGCGCTGTGCGATCTGTGAACATTTTCAGCAACTGTTGGATGATGGTTTGATTAAGAAAAAGGCTTAATTGACCTCAATGAATAGACATAAAAAAAGACGATCAATTCGTCTTTTTTTACATCTAAACAAAACAAATCAATTACTCAGATTGAGCAACTACGAGCGCATCAATGCCACTATCCTGCAATTGGCGTTGTGCTCTTAACGCTTCGGTTTTGCTATTAAATGGCCCTGAAACCACGCGATACCATTCTTGACCCTCACTCGTCGTATGACGAACATCAGCAGGCAAGCCAGCCAACAGCACTGAGGCACGTTGCTTGTCAGCTTCATCCGCAGACTGGAAGCTATTCACTTGCAACATATAATGTTGTGACGGTTTCGCCTTTGGTGCTTCAGTCGTATCGGTACCGCTATTCGAGGAATCAGTACTGTTGCTTTCAACAATCGTTGCAGTCGGGTCATCAGGTACAACGTCAGGCACGGTTTGCGTCGGCACTGGCGTCACTTGTTGTTTTGGCAACAAGTCATAAAACTGGAAGTCCGCAGGTTTGCCTGAATCAGTCGGTTTGTCTGTTGTGGCTGACGTCGTGTCGGTTGATGTACTAGAGCCGTGCGGTGTTGGTTGCCACGGCTGCCATAAATACAATAAGGCAAGGCAAGTCAATCCGAAAATAATCCCAAAAACCGTCCATAACCAAGTCGGTACGAGCGGACCTCTACGCACAGGGGCTGCAGTAGTGCGCTTTGTTGCTCCTCGAGGTTTATTGCTAAACACGATTACTTCCTTATTTTGAGCTGGTCAACTTGGACTAATTTCTAAACGCTGATATTACATCGAAACTGGTGCAGAAACACCCAGTAGCAATAAACCATTATGAATAACTTGGCGCACTGACACGCTGAGTAACAGCCGCGCTTGCATCAGTTCAGCATCATCGCTAATGACCTTATGTTCGTTATACCAGCCGTGGAACAAGGATGCTAACTCTTTTAGGTAATTGCCGAGTTGATGCGGTTCGTGTTGATTTGCCGAGTTGTTAAGAACTTCAGGATATGCCGCAAGTTTCGCCAACAGTTCAGCTTCAACGGTTTCAACCAAACGCGCAGCCGCTGTGCGACCTGCTTTCGCATCAAATGTTTGATTTAAACTGGTGACTTTCTCGAGCATACGGTGGACGCGGGCATGGGCGTATTGAATGTAATACACCGCGTTGTCTTTGCTTTGTGAAACAGCTAAATCCAAATCAAAATCAATGTGCTGCGCGCTCTTACGCATGACGTAATAGAAACGCGCTGCATCATTACCCACTTCCTGACGAAGTTCGCGCAAGGTGACGAATGAACCCGAACGTGAAGACATTTGCACCGCTACGCCACTACGCCATAGGCTGACGAACTGAACTAACAACACGGTGAGTTTCTTCGGATCGTAGCCCAGCGCACTGATCGCCGCTTTTACGCGTGCGATATAACCGTGATGGTCTGCGCCCCAGATATCAACGATTTGGTCAAAGCCACGTTGATATTTATTCAAATGGTAGGCAATGTCCGCCGCAAAATAAGTGGTTAAACCATTTTTACGTTGTACGACGCGATCTTTTTCATCGCCGAAATCAGTTGAACGGAACCAGATGTTACCGTCTTTCTCATACAAGAAGCCTTTATCTTGCAGAATCGCCAAGGCTTCGGTGATTTTGTCTTTTAAGGTTGCTTCGCTAAACCATTCATCGAAACGAACACCAAATTCACCGAGGTCATCTTTGATGTCATCGAGAATCTCATTCAGCGCTTGTTGATGGAAAACCGCATAGCCTTCTGCGCCAAGCAGTTTTTGTGAATTGAGAATCAAACCGTCGATATGTTTTTCTTTATCGCCAGACAAAATCGTTGGATTGCCTTCGCTGTCTTTGTCACCGTAAACCACATCGGCTGGTACATCGAGGAACACATCAGCCGCTGCACGCTCAAAAACATTGCCGTGTGCATCTAAAATATTCTGTGCAATATCAAAAACATAATCGCCTTTGTAGGCATTTTGCGGGAAAGTCAGTGTTTGTCCGCAACGCTCTAAATAACGCAAATAGGTGCTGGTTGCCAAAATATCCATTTGGCGACCTGCGTCATTGACATAGTATTCGCGTTGAACGTCGTAGCCTGTGGCTTCCAGCAAGCGAGCAACGGTCATACCATAAGCTGCGCCGCGACCATGACCCACGTGCAGTGAGCTGGTTGGGTTGGCGGAGACGAATTCAACTTGGACTTTTTTGCCTGCATTCAGTTTGTTTTCGCCAAACAGATCGGCATCGGTTGCGATTTGATCGAGAATGGCGAAGCGTTGGTCGTCATTTAAGAAGAAGTTAATAAATCCAGGGCCTGCGATTTCCACTTTCAGAATGTCATCATGTGCTGGCAGTGCGCCGACAATTTTTTCTGCTAAGTCGCGTGGTTTTGCGCCTGCGGCTTTTGCAGCGAGCATGGCGATGTTGGAGGCAAAGTCACCGTGGTTGCGGTCTTTGGTGCGACTGAGGCTGCTTTTGTCCTCCCAATCAGCGGGTAATGTCCCGTCAGTTTTGAGTTGGGTGATGGCGGTTTCTAGAGCAGACTGGATAGCAGAATTCATGGCGATAGCTTAGTAATGCGGCAAAACGAGTAATATAACAGAGCACGCCTGTACAACAAATGCTTATTGGTCGTTTTTGTTAGACAAGTTCGTGAAGGTGGTGGGTGGTTTTGGTACGAGGGCAAAAAGTAGGATGGGTTTTAACCCATCACAGGTAGTGAATTCCATGATTTCATATGATTTGCGATGTGCTTGTATTGTTTGGAGTTAAGTTTCGTTTCGAATGCTGCAAGATGGGTTGAAACCCATCCTACGATTTCTGGCGCCGGCGGTCTTATCGTCGGCGTCCGTGTTGATGGATGGGTTAGGCGGCAACACGCAAGGATGGGCTTTCAAAGCTCTCCTGATGCGATCATTGCCAATACCGAATTATACAATCCGACTATCGAGTCACCGCCAGCGCGACCGTTGTCAAACTGCTTCAATACCTTGTTGAAAGGGAACACGCAGTTGCCGCTAGGAAACTGAACCCCAACTGTTCCCTGACTTTCGATCCATGCCCATGCACCTTTGGTGTTTGCCACGATACACTCACCTAGGAACGAGCCAAGCTGATTGATCAATCTGGCTCTCACCTTATCATCCAGATCGGGTCGTTGCCTCTGTCGCTCGATAAAGCCATCAATCCATTCGAGAGAGGGCAGATTCAGCCCGAAGGCGAGGCCACTGTGAGGCCCAAGGTGTTGAACAACAAGATCTGAGTTGACGCGAATCTTCTTTCGGGTTTCGATCATGTCCATAGCAAAGACCATCCTTTTTTGCGGCCTAACTACTCTTATGCGTCACTACTGACACATAAGATTCCATTTTATGCTGCATAAAATTCTCATTTAATAAAACCATAAACAGTAGAAATTGCTTTATATTCAATTGAGATTATCATGGTTTGAAAAGAATGAACATATAATAGAATCTTATCAAACTCATAAATTAAGTAGCTTCACGGCTAATTTGTTATTCTTCTCATTTTTGACAGATATAGTTTTTGTTAGTACAATAATTAATAATAAGGAAATGGTATGATTACGTTTGATGAAGTCAAACGATTGAGTAACCTTGAAAAGCATGGATTTGATTTTATCGGTGCTGCCAGTGTTTTTGAGAATTTCCATATTACAAGAGAAGACGCTAGAGAAAATTACGGTGAGCAGCGTTTTCAAACTCTAGGCTTATACGGCAACATTGTCGTTGTAATGGTTATCCATACTCCCAGAGATCAATGTGACCACGTGATTTCGATTCGTAAGGCGAGCAAATATGAGCAAAAATTTTACTGGCAAAACTGCCCAAATTGATCAAACAGATTGGGCTAGAGTGACTGCAATGACTGACAAAGAGATTGGACTTGATGAGGAAAATCCTCTCACGACTGAATCTGATTGGGCTGGTGCAGTCATGAGGGTGGGCGACAATATCATTGGTCGAGTAGGTCGCCCAATTTCTGAAAATCCAAAAGTTGCCACGACTGTGCGATTGGATGCCGATGTGCTTTCAGCATTTAAAGCGACAGGTAAAGGCTGGCAAACGCGTATGAATGCTGCATTGCGTGATTATGTGCAATCGCATCCAATGTAATGAACTGATTTTGAGTTAAATACTTACGCAACTGATTTTCGTGTGGTAGCCTTTACCTTCTGCCCCAAAAACAACACCCCAAACACCAACGCCATCACCAACACAATCGAAGCGCCCGTGGCGATATTCAGCCAAACACTGCCCCACAAGCCGCCAGCAATGCCCAGTTGCGCAAACAAGAACGCGAAACCGACCATTTGACGTGGCGAGCGCGCCCACAATCGTGCCGTCAGCGCAGGAATCACCAGCAACGCGCCCATCAGCAATGTCCCCACCGCCTTCAACGCCAACACTGTAAACAACGCCAAGACCAACATAAAGACCAAACGCTGACCACTGGCGTGAATGCCTTCGCTGGCAGCCATGTCATTATCAATTGCAAGGCGAAGTTGAAACTTCCAATTCCAAGCCAACACGCCAACACCAGCAATCGTTGCGATCAACAAAATCGGCAAATCTGACCAATTCAATGCCAATAAATCCCCAAATAAATAACCAATTAATTCAGGTCGTAACGCAGGTAATTGATTCACCAACAATAAACCACTGCATAACAGTGCCGATGAACTGAGCGCAAGCAACGCATCCATTGGCAAGCGCCGATCTTGAAACGCCCACAAAACCGCGACCAATAAACTCGAAACCGCCAGCACGCCCACCCAAAAAGGCAACGCCAACAACCCCGCCAAAGCCACACCCAGCAACGTACCATGCGCCAAGGTATCGGCAAAAAAAGACATCCGCCGCCATAGCATCAGGCAGCCAAGTGGCGCAGTCAGAAAGACGAGCAATGCACCCATTGTCCATGCGGGGGCGAGTAAGTTGAGGTAATCCATTAGTGCTGGCTTTCTTTTTGGCGATCAGTAGATGCTGGTTTAAGCAAATCAATCGCCACTTCAGGGTGAATGTGCGGTAAATCGTGCGCATGATCGCAATTGGCATGTTCGTGATGGTGCTCATACGGCACACGTTCAGTGCCGAAAATCGCTTGATAAGCAGGATCTTGCAACACACTGGCAGGCGTTCCGCTACAACAAATATGATGATTCAGACAAATGACGCGTTGCGTACCTTGCATCACCCACTGTAAATCATGCGACACCATCAGCACCGCGCAGCCATAACGTTCAGGCAGCGTGCGCACATAGGCGTAAAGCTCTTCTTCCGAGTGAATATCCAAACCCTGCATCGGCTCATCAAGCACCAATAAATTCGGACGAATCAATAATGCACGTGCCAATAAAACCCGTTGCCGTTCACCACCCGATAAATCTTGTACATCACGATTAAGTAAGTTCGCCGAGCCTGTTTCTTCCAAAATCTGATTGCGAAAATCAGCCGTGGTGCGAATCAAGTCAAATAAATCGCGCACCCGCAGTGGCATACTTCTCGATAAATGAAAGCGTTGCGGCACATAACCAATTTTTAAATCACTTTGGATTTGACGTGAGCCACTACTGGTTTTTTGCAGTCCTAAGACAACCTTCACTAATGTCGATTTCCCAGCACCGTTCGGGCCAATCAAACTGACGATTTCGCGTGGGGCGATCGACATTGAAACTCTATTCAGCGCCAAGCGTTGATCAAACAGCACTGACACGTCTTTGATATCGATCAAGGGTTTGATGGACGATGCAGGCGAGGCGTGGGGATGGTGATGCGATGCAACGGTTGAGTTCATGGTTGCACCTTGGCTTTTTTGGTTTTTTTCATCACAGGTTTGGTTTGAGGGTTTGAATCCGCTTTTTCTAAGGTTGCCGCTTGTTGGCAAGACACACACAAACCCGCAATTTCAATAATCGTGTGCTGGGGCAAAAATCCCCCTTGTTTGGCTAATGCTTCAACCGTGTGTTGTAACTCAAGTGATTCAGCTTCATCGACGCGATGGCAGCGGGTACAAATGAGAAAGGCTGCTTGATGTCCATAACGTGGATGACAACACGGGACAAAGGCGTTAATCGAGGTGAGGCGATGAATAAAGCCTTGTTCGAGTAAGAAATCCAGTGAGCGATAAACCGTTGGCGGTGCAGGTGGACGACCTTGATGCGCCATCTTGGCGAGTAAATCATAGGCACCAACAGGCTGTGCGGCTTGCAGAATCAGCGTCAACACATCACTACGCAGCGCAGTCCAGCGTACGCCACGACGTTGACACTCAAGCTCCGCATCCGCGATTCGCTTGGCGATTGAATGGGTATGCGTATCGTGCACACAATTCTCATGGCTATGATTGGCAATGCTGTGATCATGCTGATGATGCGTGTATCCGCAATGCGCCGCATCGTGTGTTGCATGGTGAATCGACGTTATCGGTGTGTACTTATTCATATTCTCGTTCTTCATCTGAAATACCCCAGCATTCATCGACGCATGGGCATCAGTGATTGATGCAGTGATCGTCTACGCAAAGATAATGTAATAGTGTAACATAATCGATCTCTTTTAATATTCCGCTTGGCGCTCCCATGTTTGCTTTGCATCGTCTTATTTTTCTGCTTGTCATCAGCAGTGCAATGCTGTGTGTTTCGGCTGCGCAGGCAGGGACGTTGGTTGCGAGTACACATCCGCTGTATTTGATTGCCAAGGCCGTCACTGCTGGCGTTGAACAACCTTTGCTGCTGTTGCCGCCAGCGTCGAGTGGTCATGATATTAATCTGCGTCCGTCTGATCGCTTGCTATTAAAGCAATCCGATTTTGTCATCTGGTTTGGCCGTGACTATGAAGCACCACTCTATGATTTGCTTGACCATCAGCGCAATGCAATTGCATTATATGATCTCAAAGCCTTTCATCGCTTACCGCTGCGCGATATTCAGGGGCAACCGATTCCGCAGTCACTCGATCCGCATATTTGGCTCGATCCTAATAATGCGATTGGCATTGCCTATGCGATTGCCACTGTGCGCGCGAAACAATTTCCGCAACATGCTGGTCAATATATTCAAAATGCTCGAAACTTTGGATTGAAATTACAACAAGTGGTTAATACAGAGCAATCAAAAACACCCCGCGCCTATTGGGCGTACCACGATGCTTATCATTACCTTGAAAAATCGTTAAATCTACGCTTTGCTGGCGCGCTGACCGCTGATCCTGATTTACCGCCAAGTATTGGCCAGTTAATCTGGTTAAAACAACATCGTCCGCATGCGGGTGCAGTGTGTCTGTTTGCTGAACGTCAGCCCAATTCTGCCTTAATGGCTAAGCTGCAGCCGATAGACTATTACCCGATTGATGAAGTGATGGCGACGTCAACTGACTTTATCCAAGGTTGGCAAGCACTTGCGCAACGTTTAAAACAATGCGCGCAATAGCAGTTTGATGAACAAAAACGCACGCGCATTTTAATAAAAAATCAATCATTTTCTTGGCTGCCCTTGCAACAAACCCGTCACATATCTATAATGATCGCGCCCCAATCTGGCGAAATTTTATCCAAATTGATTTTTTGCCAAAACTGAAAAGCTTTGTAGCGTGGATGTTG
>JANYEL010000036.1 GCA_025363155.1 Moraxellaceae bacterium | reverse complement strand
TATGAATCCTTCACAATTTCTTCAGCAGTACTCAGGTTTGAAAAGTAATATTATTGTTAAATCGATTAAAAGAGAAGGCTTTCTCCAACTCAAATAAGGCTGTATGGCTATATTTACTCTTGGTTCGAGGCAGGCTATTTTTGCGAGGTTAGTGAGGTAAAGATATCTGAGTATCTCGGCTGCGCAACCTCGACAGTAGAAGTGGCTATCAAACGACTTGAGGAGCTAGGCTGGGTACACGTAGAGCATGGCAAAAGGCCTGATCGATCGGCCAAGAACGAATGTAACGTCTACACCATCAAGCGCAAGCCAAAGGCGCTTAAAACGGTCAAAGCTGAAAAGAAACCCATTGAAGCGGTGGCTGAGGCCACGCCCAAGAAAACCGAAGCTGAAATTAAAAACAGTACTATTTATGCTATTAGCAAGATGATGAACCAAATTAATATCAATTACGACGACAAAAAGTGGATTGAGCAGCGCTTGAGGGGCTATTAGTAATTTAGTACCCCGATTTTCGGGGTCATTTATGGTAAACCATTATATATTATAGTTTCCCGTAAATTTTTTTGGTAAACATTCAAACCTTGCCCGCTAAAAGCGGGCTTTTGTATTCATGGAGACACGAGCGCTGCTTCGCGCGCATTCCAACAAGGGGATGGTGTTACATCCCCTTACGCGGCGCGCCATGGCGCTTGCTAAAGTCAAGAGCTGACAACAAAACTCCTTTGCAGTCGTTTTATTGAAAACCTTAAGTTCAAAAGATTTTGTGTATTTACAAGCTGAAAGCCTGAGTTGAGCAAAGCGAGCGAAGGACTTGAAGCAAAGGCCAGCGCGGCCTCTCGCGCGAAGCGGTAAAGTTGACGAGGGGGTGCCGCCGAGGGCGGCTTTGGGGGGCGAGTAGCCCCCCCGTAAAATATGATAATTTTTAAAAAAATTTATCACTAACCACGAGCGATTCTCGCAAAACATCGTTTTTTATATGCAAATTAACGATTTAACAATTATTTTAATATCATCAAATACCAGATCAAGCTTTGGCCGTTTAATGCCAAACTCCAAGCCATTCCACACCTAAAGTTCATTCAAAAATAGTCAATAATATATCGTTTATATAGTACCTTATAAACGATATTTTATGTTTATAATCAGTAATTTATGATTGACATTTAATTTAATTTATGAGACAATAAAAGTGTCGGAATAATATATATCAAAGGAAAAATATGAAAAATACTAACTTACCAAAGGATGACAATATCAACGACTGGTTATGCGAAATCGGTTCTTATACCCAAACCTACAAATTAAAAACAAACGTCATTTCGATCCACGGAGCTCGGATAGAAGTTGGTGAAGCACGCATTTGGCAACTCATTGGAACAGTAAAATTTATTGGAATCATGCACATAACTGATAATGTAGTTCTAGAAGTTGTGTGCGGAAAATCACTGAGAGAAATGATCAAAGACTCGACTCTGGTCAATGCTGAATAAAAATGAACATTCAAATTCAAATTTGTGAGTATCAAAAAGAGATTATAAATAAGATCGCAGCTTTTCATCATTGCACCTCAGAAGAGGCGGCGCAGGGGGTTTGGGATGAACAGCTGAGTGACTTCGCTCAGTTGCTTGAGCGTATTGAAAATGACCTTGCGGAAGCACAGCGAAAAGCCTTTTATATTGTGAAATAACACAATGATAAACCGCGCCGATCTATCACCGACCAAGCCATACCGAGATGTGTCTGGCGCGCTGACAATGTGCGCCATATGCGCGGCTTCGTCTATTTGCATATCTGGTCTGATCATTGATCAGTTTCACATTTTTGATGAATCATTTTATACCCACACTAAAACCTTGATTTTTCATCATGATTATTATTTTGAGTTTATCAAACACAATAAGCTTAAGGCGCTCGCTTTCTACGCCCTGCCGGTCATATCATCCATAGCAAGCGCGATATGGGCATGGCTATATTTCGGCAGGATCATAAACCCAGTCATTCATATCCGCGGTCGCCAATTGTGGCGCGGTCGCGAAGCGCGCCGCAAGGCTGAGCTAGCTTGCAAAAAAATGTTGAGCCAAAGCAAGTTCGGCGTTGATCTACTGGAAGGTCTAGGAATTAGCCGCGACCAACTACTCAAATCAATCTTGGTGTGCGGGGCGCAAGGCGGGGGCAAAACCGTTTTTATCAATCAGCTACTACTTAGGCTGATTGATCTGAATCACAAACTGGTGATTTTTGATCCGACAAAAGGTGACTACAGCAGATGGGTTCCGATGAGCGCGGGGCTGTGTTTAATCTCAAGTACAGACTCGCGAAGCCTTCATTGGTGGCTGGGTTTCGACCTAACCGACGAAGCGGACGCGGCTGCGTTCGCCGAGGGGTTAGTCGCAGAAAGTGCCGATCCTTTGTGGAGCAATGCAGCCCGCCTTATTTTGGTTGGAATCATCGTTCACTTACAAAAAAAATACGGAACGAACTGGAGTTGGGGTGAGCTAAGCGATTGTTTAGTAATGGAAATGGAAGATTTGCATGAGCTTCTAAAAACCAGTTACCCGCCCGCTGCCACTTTCGCAGATCCAGCCTCAAAAACCAGCCAAAGCATGGAAAAGAATTTAAAGGCCTTTACCGCAAACATCACTAGGTTGGCAACCACTTGGTCAAAAATTGACAAGAAAAAGCGCTTTAGTTTCAAGCACTGGTTGGACAATGACAATACCAAACACCGTCGTCTGGTTATCCAAATGAACCAGCGGGACGCGAGCTTGGGCGCATCAATCAGCCGCGCGATCGTTTCATACTCAACAAATCACATTGCATCATTAGAATTTCCAGAGTCTGGCGACAGAAGCTTAGGGTGGATTCTGGACGAAGTGCCGCAATTTCGAAAACTCGAATCACTTATAAAACTGAACGAAATCGGGCGTAGCAAAGGCGTTTACGTGCTGGTTGGGTTCCAAGACTCCAGCCAAATCAGTCAAATCTATGGGCGGGAGGAGCTGCAAAAATGGTCTGCTCTTTTTGGCTTAAGGATTTTCCCGCAGGTGGTGGGAGCAGACAGCCAGCAATGGGTCTGCCAGCAGGTTGGCGATAGAGAAGTCCAGTTCAGAAACAAAACCGTCAGCGGACAAGGAATGGGTCAAGTCAATGTGAGCTCTAGCTACTCTCAACCTACAAACATTCCAGTTATTTTACCCAGCGAACTGGAGCTTTTTGGTAAAACCAAAAATGGCATCGAAGCGCTTTTTTTAGGCCTTGGCAAAGACGCTCTCGCCCTCACCATCCCATTCCCAAAAATCACAGACATTCGACCCGCGCACGTTTCTTGGCCAAAAGATCAGCCGCAGGTACTGGCTGATACGGACGCGAGTCCGCCTCAGCTCCAGCCATTGGCGCAGCGTGCAGCGCCAAATCCCTCATTGGAAATATTGCCGCCTCAACCACCCGATGCAATCGAAAAGGATAATGATGAAATCCCAGGGCCAGAAGCGGCGAGCGCCACGAAAATCACAATACTGGACATGTTCGAAGATCAACCCACCGCAACCGATGAGCAGATCGACAAAGACGATGCGCTAGAAGAAGCAGCAGGCACAGTCGCTGGAAATGCGATGACCGAGGCCGTAGCCCACGCCATCGGTTTACCGAGCGTCGCCATCGACTTGGTAGAAAATATAGCTGAATTAGGCTTCGAAAATGACGATCAAATCATACAAATTGCAGCAATAACTGAGCCTAAAAAGAAACAGCGCAAACAACGGAAATACGCCGATGAGCTTTAACTTTGAAAAGTCAAAAGCAAGGCAAAAACAACGATATGGGAATCGGTAAACTAATGAGTGAAAGCAAACCGCACGTACGTTCGTCTTTTTTTATGAAGCATAAAAAAGTTCATCAGAAATCAGCATGGTGGAGCATATGCGAATTTCTGATCCGAACTAGAATTGGGAACAAGCTGGGTTTCTGCTCCGCAGAAACTATTATACAAACCACCCTTCGGTTGTTTGTTGGTTTTTTTAAATGCATTAAGGAGCATCAAAATGGTAAATTTTAGTGATTCAAAAAGATCCACCCGAAAAGGCGGCCGTCCAAAATTAATCACAGAAGAGCGGAGAAGGAACAGCATTCGGCCAGGATTTACGGATGCTGAATTCTTTAAACTCGAAAATAGAGCCGACAACGCTGGGTTGGATCTGGCTGAATTCGTGCGTAGATTAGCCCTAAATAAACAATTTATATCTGTGCCAGAAATAAACCGCCAAGCGCTTGTTCAGCTTTCACGGATTGGATCAAATCTACACCAAATAACTAAAATTGCCAATTCCACCAAAAGCATTCAACCAACATTCACAGCCTCAATCAACCTGCTAAAACTTGAGCTTGAGAAGATTACACTCGCTATCACACTCAATCCAAATCCAGAAATTGATTAACCAATGGCGATCGGTAAATCTACCACTGGGCACGGCTTCAAGGGCGTCTGCAATTATGTGCTTAACAAAAAAGACGCCGAGTTCCTGTACGCCCGAGGCGTCGTGACCGAAAACCCAAACTTAATTGCAAAGCAAATGAGATCCGTTGCAGACATGCGCTCGATTAAAAACCCAGTTTTCCATGCCTATATCTCATTAAAAAATAAAGAGCGCGGAACCGACGAGCAATGGAAATTGGCAGCGGATGCGTTTCTAAAAAATATGGGATTTGACCTTGACCAAACCCAGTACATTGTCGCTCGGCACACCGATGCTGGGCACGATCACGTCCATATCGTCGCAAATCGCGTGATGTTAAACAACGTAGTGGTGTCAGATTTTCAACATAAACAACGGACGCACCAAGCGACAAGAGCGGCAGAACTGGCCGCTGGATTCACCAAATACGAATCCAAAAAAGACCGCCAAATTAGAATGCAAGAAACAAGAAGCACCATTGACGCAGCATTAAAAAGCTCAAAAAACCTACTTGGCAAAGTCGATTACACTCGATTCAAAATCGAGCTCGGAAAGCTTGGAATTGAGCTGGTTGAAAGCCGCTCAAAAACCACAGACAGGCTTTTCGGAATCTCTTATAAAACCGCGGATCATCACTATAAAGGATCACAGCTTGGCAAAGACTACAGCCTCGGCGGGTTGCAAAAGCGTGGCCTACAAACAGAACAAAGCAAGACTCAAAACCACTCACAGCCGCGCACATCCGTACATGACCCAGCGAGCGGCACCCAGGCCAGAGTCGACGCTCAAAAAGCCAGACTTCATGGCCACACCAACCAAGCCAAAGCAAACGCGCGAGAAGACGAAAACAAACGCTTACAGACCATTCGCCATAAGCAGCGCGAAGAAGAAGATGAACTCGAATAACTTTTTTTAACCCAAAGGAGCATTAAATGGAACTATCACTGTTAGAACGCAAAAAACAAGCACTGATCGACGCGAAAGCCGAGGTCGCATTCAATAAAGATACGCTAGATGAATTTCTGGAAGAACCAGACGAAAACGCATCTGAAAAAGCACGGGCTGATTACCAAATGGCGCTTAAAAAATACCATCAGGTTAACTTGATCAAAATAATGGCTGTAATTATAACCACCTTCGGTTTGGTTTATTACATCCTTAACAATCAACCAAATTTTGCGCTTTTGATGCTTGCATCGTTTGCAGCTGGTCATCTGTTCGATATCAGAAAGCCGTAACCATGATCACCGCGCTGCCGTTGGAAACCGAGCTACAAGCCGCCGTCATTCCTTTTTTCACACTAATGAAAACAGTATGTAAAATCGGCGGGGCATTCATACTACTCCATTCATTATTTTCCCTCAAAGAGTACGGCGAAAAAGGCATTGAGGCCAAGTTTGGCCTCATGACAATCGGGGTGGAAATGTGCTTGGCCGTTGTCATCTGGAATTTGAGCGACACGATTTTGGTTTTTGACAGCACTATTTTTGGTGAAGGAACGGCGTTTGGCGATATTGGTAACCCGCTCGCATACCCACAAAACAGCGCAAACATTGCCTTTGAGAAATTCATGCCAATAGTGCACAGCTTCATTTATTTTCTGCAAATGGCGGGAATTTTAAGTTTTGTGCGTGGCCTATTTGTCTGGCACCAAACGACCCTCGGCTACAAACACTCAAGCGTCTGGAAAGGCTTCTGGCATTGCCTCGGAGGCGTTTTGGCTTTTCATTTTGATGTGATCGGCGGGGTTTTGGCTGGGCTGTTTAGTACAACTTAATTGACTTGAGTTATAGGTATTTCATTAGTTTATATGCACACTACCAAATAATTGAATGCAAACGACGCATAAGTCTAGCTGCAAACGACTATTAAAAATCACTGCATCCCTTCAAAGCTGATAATTCAACGCAAGCTCAATTTGCGGTAAATTTGATTGATGCTTTTCATTCAGACATGGAAACGTACCTAATGTGATCTGATTATTCCTATTTATTATTATGGAATTTTGGACCAGGGAAAACTTTTCCTGAGTGCCAAGGGTGCATTTCTAAGAGAAGATTAACTAATGCAAAAGTACTTACTATGAACCCTGCAATGATTTTCAAAACTGCATACTCATCAAAGCCAAGATAATACAAACTTATGCAAAATAGTAATGTTGGAGGAATAATAAAAATAGCAAGTAGCGCAATCCGGAATAATGTTGGAATAAATGGAAAAGCTAACTTCACGTAATAACCAGCAATGCTTCTTCTTTTTAATTCTGGAGTTTTCACACACATATATAAATTAATACAATGAGGAAATAACTCAGAAATATATGAGGCCGATTCAATTAAAACTGTTTCACGATATCTTGTATTAAAAAGACTGCCCATCCAAAGTAATAAAATAGGCCCTAAAATAATTTGAAGCACATAGGCCAGCGAAACAGCACTTATCGTAATTACTGTACCAAAAAAACCTATTTTTGCTTTATCTGGAAGTTCTATACCAAAAGAATTTAAAGGTTTTTTTTCACTATCTTCAAATAATTTTTTATAATTATTTCTTAGATTAGTTATTAGCTGTGTAGGAGACAAAGCCTTATTCGTATCTTGCTTTCCTATCTTGTAAAAATCGCATTGTGAAGATGATTCATTGAATATTAACAGTTCTGATAATGCAGAAACATATTCGTTGGCAAATTCGACTTTTCCAATTTTTTCTCTTTTTTCGTACTCTTTTTCTAGGCTTAGAATATTTTTATCTACAATTGCTGCTGCCTTTTCGTAACACATTAAATCCTTTTCTGCGTGAATGGCATCAGATGCAATTGCTATAAAAGTCACTAATATGCATGCAAAAATTATTGGTGCTGAAAGGATCAAAAGGCGCTCATATCGAAGTCCTATTTGTTGTAAGTTCATTTGCCAGCTATAAGAAAAATTGATTTGAAACGATTATATGCAAACTACTAAATAATTCAATGTAAATGATTCGTTGAGTTAGAATATCATTATGTTTACCAACTAATTGGTACTGATTTCGGTACTGATTTTTGATTGCTACTGACAGTGGAATGCGGGTTGCAGCTCGATTTCGAGGGGATTCCTGAATCCCCGTGGGGACGCCAAAATATCATTATAAATCAATGACTTAGTCAAAAAATAGTTAGTAAATGTCAAAAATCAGGACTGATTTCGGGGCTGATTATTTACTAATGACTAAAATCAAAACCCTCGAAAAAGCTACCAGCGGTGTTGAATTGCATTCAGAATTGACCCACCTAGCGATATAAATTGCACTGGAAATTGACCCGCGTACTG
>JANYEL010000214.1 GCA_025363155.1 Moraxellaceae bacterium | reverse complement strand
CCAAATCTTTGCACCAAGTTTTCGATCGAGAATTTGGATAATTTTTTGATGAAATTCTGGGGTTTGAATATTTTTATTAGCCACATCTGGGGCGATCAGACTGGCGATGATATTTGAGTTGTCTGCAAGGGTTTCTTCTACCACTTGGCGCACACTAGGCTTGATCTGATTTTGCAGTGCATTGAGCGTGAAAAAACTACCCGCTAGCAAAACGATGGCAAAGGCAAACCAAATTCTTAAAAAAATCGACATGCGACATCTCTACGCATAAGAAAAATGAGGATTAGAAACCCTAAGAACGACTCAGACTATATCCCAATCCACGATGAGTCCGTATCGGATCAATCGGATGAACAGTGCGAAGTTTTTGACGTAATGTTTTGATATGACTATCAATCGTCCGCTCCAAACTGTGGTCTGGATGTTCCCAAGCTGCTTGCATTAATTGCCCCCGACTCCAAACGCGTTCGGGTTGTTTCAGTAAAACTTCAAGCAAGCGCAATTCATATCGCGTGAGATTGAGTGCTCTATTATGATAAGTTACATGAAACGTTAATAAGTTTAGCTCCCACTCACCCCAAGCAATGAGATGTTCAGCCTCGCTAGGCTTCTCTGGAATTTCAGATTTACTAGTAACTGTACTCTGCAACGTATCTTGCGAATAAACTCGCCGCCAAATCACTTTGATTCTGGAGATAATTTCACGTGGACTAAAGGGTTTAGCACAATAATCATCAGCGCCAATCTCTAAACCAATGATGCGTTCGATTTCTTCACTACGTGCAGTTAAAAACAGTAATGGCGTCGTCCATTGTTTACGAATAGCTCGACATAGATCAAAGCCATCCATATCAGGTAAACCGACATCGAGAATAATAAAATCATGCGGCATTGTCTCAAGCCGCTCTAAGGCCTGAGCCGCCAGCGTCACCCAATGCACTTTCCAGCCTTCACGCTCCAAAGCGTAAATTAAAGGCTCAGCGATTGCAGGATCATCTTCGACCAGCAAAATCTGTTTGCAGGGAATCGTATTGACGGCATCAGTCATAGTAAAAAAGACAAAGGAATGAAGTCGTTCTATTATTGGAATGATTGCTCAACATGTCCAGCAAGCTTGATGATTTTTATGTGAAGTGTTTGTGTGGTTTAAGAAAAACTTTCTCAAATAATGCTTATTAACTTATTTTGAAGTGCGATATTCTTAGTCCACTTTCATAACTACTGTTTTTATAATTATGTTCATTTCAGTATTTTCCTCACTACTTGGAGTTATTCTTGGCATTGTTCTTAGCCACTACTACACTGCTCAAAGAAAAAGAAAAGATGAATTAATTGAATTTCGACTTAAAGCTTATACTGACTTTATTAATGCCGCATCACGATTAACAATTGCGCGTAGAAATGGGCTTATCGCAGATGAAGTCAGTGAGCTTGCAATACTTAATGACGCTAAATTACGCATTTGTATATGTGCCGATGCTTTCGTTGTTAAATTACTTGTAGCATTTTGGGATGAAGGCGGCACATTGGAACAAGAAAGTGAGATATTAGCATTCACAAGGTTCTGTTTAGGGATTAGAACGAGTTTAGGAAACTTAGAAAAATTGGATTTTGATATCTCACAAACTCTATTCAAGCTCCAACCTTCCACTTACTCTTATAAACTTGAACGCAAAAATACAAACAATTAAAAAACTGCTTGTATCCGTTTAAATACAACTAATTCACACCTTCTTCATACTTTGGCAAGTCATCATTAATTTCCAACCAACTGCATTTCGATGCCGTATAAAAATGAAATGCTGGCTTCACTTTTAATGGCTCATCAAGTAATCCCGCACGAATGCGAATGACATTCGGCAATGAATCACGACTACTATAAATCGGCGAACCACATTGACGGCAAAAGAAACGTCTTTTGCCCGGTGAAGACTCATACTCGGTTAATAAATCCGCGCCACTATTGAACTGGAAATCAGAAGTCGAGACTGGGGTATTCGTAGCAAAAGCGCTGCCCTGTGCCTTACGACATTGTGAGCAATGACAAATTTGAATAGGTGCAAGTTCTGCATTGATTGAAAATTTAACACCGCCGCAAAGGCAACTACCTGTATACATAGAATTCTTCTTTTAGATCTTATTATTAAGATAACAACTGACGGAATCGCCACCTAAAAATATTAATTAAATATCTTTAAGCAACGACTCCATTAGTCTTTTACAAATCAACCATTACGTTTCGCAAAGTCTTGCATAAACGCAACTAACGCATGAACCGCTTCAAGTGGTACAGCGTTATACAAACTTGCACGCATACCACCAACTGAACGATGACCTGCCAGGTTCAACAAACCTGCCGCAGTGCTTTCTGCCAAAAATGCTTTTTCAAGCGAAGCATCAGCAAGGGTAAATGGCACGTTCATTTTTGAACGATTTTCGATTTTGATTGGGTTTGCGTAGAAACCACTTTGATCAATATAGCCATAGAGTGTTGCGGCCTTTTCATTATTGATTTTCTGAATTGCAGTCAAACCGCCCTGCTCGATCAACCATTCAAAAACCAAACCAGCCAAATACCAACCAAACGTGGCTGGCGTGTTGACCATTGAACCGTGTTTAGCTTGTTGAGAGTAATCCAGCAGACTTGGTGTAATCGACTGTGCGTGTCCAAGCAGATCATCGCGTACGATAACCAGTGTTAAACCAGCTGGACCAATGTTCTTTTGCGCGCCTGCGTAGATCAAACCAAACTTAGA
>JANYEL010000182.1 GCA_025363155.1 Moraxellaceae bacterium | reverse complement strand
AATGACATCTGAAACTGTGAACACCGCAAAAGTTATTACGATTGATGGTCCAAGTGGCTCTGGCAAAGGTACGCTTGCTGCACGCCTTGCTGTGCATTACGGTTACAACTTGCTGGATTCTGGCGCGTTATATCGTTTGCTCGGTCTAAAAGCTGAACAGCAAGGCTTGTTTGTTGATGGTTCCTTCCGTGACAGCTTTGTGCCAACTGCACAATTGGTTGATTTGGCGCTTCATTTGGATATTCAGTTTGTCCCAAATCAAGATCAACAGTTAGTGGTTTTGCTTGATAACAACGACGTGACTCAAACCATTCGCACGGAACAAGCTGGTAGTTTAGCGTCTCAAGTTGCGGTGATTCCAGAAGTACGTGTGGCGTTATTACAACGTCAGCATGACTTTGCGGTATTGCCTGGATTAGTGGCGGATGGCCGCGATATGGGTACAGTCGTTTTTACTGATGCGCCAGCCAAAATTTATCTAACAGCATCGGCAGTTGCACGTGCCGAACGTCGCGTAAATCAATTGCGAAATATGGTAATTGATGCTAATATGAGCGATATTTTATCCGATATTGAAGCACGTGATCGACGTGATACGGAGCGTGCTGTTGCACCACTCAAGCCTGCTGAAGATGCGCTGATTGTAGATAGCTCGTCGAAGGGGATTGAAGAGGTGTTTGCCGAACTTGTTAGCTACATCGATTCTCGTATTCAATAAGCTATTTTAAAGTTTTGCTTTCATTCGACTGGTCTTTTATAAGACGTGTTGATTGAGAGCTTTTAGTTTTTTCTAAACGATATAAAAGTTTTTTTAAAACTGAACCAAAACGCGGTCAATGATCTGATTTTTAGGTCAAGGTGTTTTGGTTTAGTTCAATCCGATCCGCAGCAGATTGACCCTGCGCGGCTATACACAAACAGGTTATACCATGATGGAATCTTTTGCCGCCCTATTTGAAGAAAGCCTAAAAGGCAAAGGGCTAGACGTCGAAAAGGGCGCGGTGATTCAGGGTACAGTAGTAAACATTGATAGCGATTGGGTCACTGTAGACACTGGACTGAAGTCTGAAGGCGTAGTGCCACGTGAAGAGTTCTTGAGCGAATCACGTGAACTTGAAGTTGCTATTGGCGACACAGTTGATGTGGTTGTCGAAGCGCTTGATAACGGTATGGGTCAAACTGTACTGTCACGTGAAAAAGCTAAACGCGTTGAAACTTGGACTAAACTTGAGCGTCTATTCGATGCGCAAGAAATCGTTACCGGTATCATCTCTGGTAAAGTTAAAGGCGGTTTCACTGTTGACATCGGTCCAGTTCGTGCGTTCTTGCCAGGTTCACTGGTTGACACACGTCCAATCCGCGATACCACACATCTTGAAGGTATCGATCAGCAATTCAAAATTATCAAGCTTGACGCAAAACGCAACAACGTTGTTGTTAGCCGTCGCGCAGTTATGGAAGCTGAAAGTTCAGCTGACCGTGAGCAATTGCTTGGTAAGTTGGAAGAAGGCCAAACCGTTACTGGTTTGATCAAAAACCTCACAGACTACGGCGCGTTCGTTGATCTGGGCGGTATTGATGGTTTGCTTCATATCACTGATATGGCATGGAAACGCATCAAGCATCCTTCTGAAGTTGTTGAAGTTGGCCAAGAAGTTACTGTTAAAGTTCTCAAATTTGACCGCGATCGTAACCGCGTCAGCTTGGGTCTGAAACAATTGGGTGAAGATCCATGGGTAGCAATCATGAACAATTATCCAAAAGGATCAATTGTTGCTGCACGTATTACTAACCTGACAGATTACGGCTGTTTTGCTGAAATCGCTGAAGGTGTTGAAGGTCTGGTTCACGTCAGTGAAATGGATCACACTAACAAAAACATTCATCCATCTAAAGTCGTTCAAATTGGCGACGAAGTCAATGTAATGGTTTTGGAAGTAGATCAAGAACGTCGTCGTATTTCTCTCGGTATCAAACAAACTCGTGCTAACCCATGGGATGAGTTTGCTAAAGCGCATGAAAAAGGCGAAAAAGTATCAGGTACCATCAAGTCAATCACTGACTTCGGTATTTTCATCGGTTTGCCAGGTGGCATCGATGGTCTGGTTCATTTGTCTGATATTTCTTGGAGCGAGCAAGGCGAAGAAGCCATCCGTCGCTACAAGAAAGGCGACACCGTTGAAGCGGTTATCCTTTCTGTTGATGCAGAAGGCAATCGT
Organism: Moraxellaceae bacterium; assembly: GCA_025363155.1. Lineage (GTDB taxonomy): Bacteria > Pseudomonadota > Gammaproteobacteria > Pseudomonadales > Moraxellaceae > Aquirhabdus. The sequence continues at coordinate 568 of JANYEL010000182.1, read as the reverse complement.
ATCAGCTTAGGCGTTAAGCAAATGAGCAATGACCCATTCAATGACTACACAGCGACTAATGATCGCGGTGCAATCGTGAAAGGTACTGTGACTGCTGTTGATGCAAAAGGCGCAACTGTAAACTTGGGTAGCGACATCGAAGGCACTTTGAAAGCGTCTGAAATCAATCGTGACCGTGTTGAAGATGCAACGAAGCATTTGACTGTTGGTCAAGAAATCGAAGCGAAGATCATCAACGTTGACCGCAAAACTCGTTCAATCAACTTATCAATCAAAGCGAAAGATGAGTCTGAAGACCGTGATGCAGTTAGCAACCTGAAAGCGGCTACTGCTGCTACAGACACTGGCGTAAAAACCATTGGTGATTTGATCAAAGCTGCTCAAGCAAAATAATTAGTTTTTACTAATGAAAAAAAACCGTCTCAATGATGAACTGACCCCAAAAAGTTGGACAGTTTGTTAAGCGGCTAACAAGGGTTGGGTTCTGTACTCTACAGGACTCAGCCCTTTTAGTTTTAGCTTAATGCGTTCATGGTTGTAATAGTGAATGTATTCATCTAACGCTTTA
>JANYEL010000080.1 GCA_025363155.1 Moraxellaceae bacterium | reverse complement strand
AGGCACTTGTTGCTGAGCAACCACAGGAGGCTGCACAGGCGTCACCACGTCTGGACGCACGAAAATAAATAACGCCAAGCCAGCCGCAACCGCTGAACTAAACCACGCCCATGGTTTCCAGTAGCTCTCATTAGCAGAAGGTTGCTCTGGCAAACTTGGAGGTTGTTGAGACAACAATGAAATTGGTTTTTGCACTGTCGTTGCTGCCAATCCATCCAAGCGTGCTTCAATATTTTGCCAAACCTCCAAAGGAACTGCTTGCGGCACCAGCAAATGCGTCAGTGGATTTAAACGACGTTCCCACGCATGGGTCAGCGCACGCAAATCAGGCTCTTGTTGCAGCCGTGACTGAAAGCGCAGGCGTGCAGACGCGGATAACGTGCCCAGCACATATTGCGCGGCAATCAGATTCAAGGGTGGTTCACCCTCGTTAAAACTCGCGTCATTGAGAGTCGTATTCATACTGCCCCCATACATTTTTTCAAGAAATCTAAACCTCGGCGAATCCACGTTTTGGCAGAACCCAGCGGTACAGTGAGATGCGCTGCAACTTCCTGATGGGTCATACCATCAAAGAACGCCAACGATACACATTGTCGCTGCTGATGATCCAAACCATCCAAGCACACAGTCAGCAACGCGTGATGATCTTGGTCAAGCACATGCGCGAGCGGATCGTCTTTTTCCGAGGCCAACGCATCATCATCCAAGAGCGGCAGCGTTTCCACTGGTGTGCGACGAATACGATCAATGCATTTATTCCGCGTAATCGTCGATAACCACGTCCGCACCGAACCGCGCTCGATATCGTATTGATCGGCGGCATGCCACAAGGTCAGAAAGACCTCCTGCAACACTTCTTCGGCGGCATCACGCTTGCGCAATAAACGTACCGCCACAGCAAACAATTGCGGTGAGGATTGGTCGTACAACTGGCGAAAGGCATTTCGATTGCCCTGCCCGATTTGCAGCAATAGCGCACGCTCATCTAGAGTTTCTGCAAACATTATCCAGGTATCCAATTCAGATCAAAAATCCGCTGCGTCATCCATAGCAGTGCCAACACGCACGCCACCATCGAGCCACCCTTAAACATGACCTGACGATAGAACACTCGCTGCCTTAAAGCCAGCGCAATCGGAAAGAATATAAGAATGCAGGTAATTTGCCCCAATTCGATACCAAAGTTAAAGGAAAACAATGCCATAAGTCGCGCGCCCGTCGTCAGCGGTAAATCGGTCAACGCACTGGCAAAACCAAAACCATGAATTAACCCAAAGATAAACGCCACGCGAATTTGCTTGGTTCCAAAGAAGGGAAATAAATTGCTCAAAGCCGCCAATGCAATTGAAAAAGCGATCACCGATTCGACCAACTTTGAAGGCAATGCAATGACATTCAATGCAGCCAATGACAAGGTAATCGAATGCGCCAGCGTAAACGCCGTAGCAATATAAAGCGTATGACGTACCGCAGTCATCGAAGACTTCACTGGAATCCACTGTTGGTCTTTGCGGATATACACCGCAGGCAACAGCAAACAGAGTAAAAACAGTAGGTGATCATAACCACTTAAAATATGATGCGTGCCTTCTTTCACATAGGTTTTGAAGGTTTGCGCGAGATGGCTAGAACCGCCCTCAGCCGTATCAAGTGTCGTCACACTCGGCGCAATGAGCCATGTCCGTGTGGCAGATTTTGGCTGATTCGCATCATGTAAACTTAAAATCAAACGATGACCGCTATCGACATGTTGCAGCATCCGATAATCCAGCGCGGTGGCAGAAGCACCACCACAATCCACCGCTAAATACATCACCAAATAAGGCAATCCAGCGATGTTATCCAATGCCAAAGGTTCACGTTGAGGATTCATCGTGCACATCGTATTGCCTGATTTCCATTTCATCTCTTGGCCGACTAACGTGGCAATTGCACCATTCTGTGCCTTGATCGCACCCCACGTAATCTGGCGATTTTCACCGATTTCTAGCGGAACAAGCAGCGATAAGTCACGCACCGCCAGCCGATATTCCGCAGTCATTTTAGGCTGATGATTTTGATTCTGAGTTTGTATAGCCAAATACGCAGTACTGAACTGATGAGCTTGTGCACTATTAAAAAAATTCAACAGCACAAACCAAAAGACAACCGTCAACATCAGCACGACGACATTTTTAATTAAATCGTATAGAGGCTTTTGCATGATTAATTCCCCGCCTTGATCGACTGCGCCAGTACTTTTGTCAGGCGTGGATACTCAAATCCTGTTTGCTTAATCCAATCGTCGATGACTTTCAGATCAGGCTGACTGTGCGCACGAATCGCCGCATTGGCATAGACAATCACATCCGCTGTTTCGCGTTGTTTTTGCCAGTTGCTTCGAGCGAGATCGAGGGCTTTTTCAGGGGGATTGAGCATCAGCGCATACATCGCTTGTTCGCGTTGATGGGCGGTTTCTCCGCGTTCTTGCCAGACATTGATGCGTTCACTGAGCAGTCTAAAATCCGCTTGTGCATCAGGATGCTTGAGTTGTAATTCGCTCATGACTAAGCGCAGTAACAAGGCATCATTATCTTTATGATTGAGCAGCAGCTCACGCGTTTGCGCCCACGCTTGATGGGCTAGCAACCAATCGGCACGCGCGGTTAATGACGGCGCCGTATCAATATCAATCTGCTCAAATACCGACTTCGCCAAGACAGGATCATTCAATCGCAAGGCGATATCCGCCCGAATCAGATTCAACCAACGTTGCTGCTCTGTGGTTAAACCATTATTGGCTTGGGATAATAGAGTGAGCGTATCGCGACTGCTGACGAGTTTTCCAGTCATGTTGTCCACTTGGGCAAGGCAAGCAAAACGTAACACCATCAAACTCATATCACGAATGTCATCACATTCCTTGCGCGCCTCAGTGAAACGTCCTTGCACCAAGTCAATTGAGGACAACATCAGCACGCTATCAGGCTGATTAGGGATCTTTTTTAAGATGGCTTGTAGTTCTGTTCGCGCGTCATCAAAGCGATGATTGGCCTGAAAAATATTGGCACGCGCCATCATCACTTGCGGTGCTTTATCATGGCGATATGGCTCTAATAACGCCTCTGCTTGACCGACTGCTCGCGGATCACCTTGGCTATAAGCGCGAGACATCAGTGCATTAATTTGCGGCTCGACCACACTGAAGGGTTGATTGACGGACTTGCTCAACAACTGTCGCGTTTGAAAAGTCGGACTGCCCACTGGCAAAGTATCAATCACTTCCGCATCACTGCTTGGACGATAAGGTGTTGCATAACTGAAGGTAAATACACCCAAAATCAAACTCATAGCGACTGTTTGTATTGTTTTTTTCATCGCTACGCCGTGAAGAGGCATTCTCCAGTCTAACTTGCTTTCTATGTGCCTCATTTGTCACTACTCCAGACAAATAATTAATATGAATACGTTTTGGCTATGCAGATGTGAATCATTAAACACTTCCCGAATCCGAAGATTCGAGAAGATTGGAGTGAGACAATATTTTAGAACTTCACCGCTTGCGGCTCGGTGTTTTCAGGCGAAGTGTCGACTATCGCAGCGACTTCAATCGGCGCAGATGTCTCAGACATCGCTGTCGGGCTATCGGTTTGCTGACGAACAACAGTAACGAAGGCATCATCGGTTGACGGTGGCTGCACTTTGCCCTGATTATCACCAGAACTACCACCACAACCTGAGACCAATATCGTTCCTGCCAGCATAAGCCCCGCAGGTAAAACCAAAGCTAAACGCATGATATTTCTCCTTTATCAAGCCTACGCTTATGGTGAACCTGGGATAGGCGTATTGAGGTAAGGGAACGTTGTGCCGAACTGCGATGAAGTTTGCAGCGCACCATCGGTGAAGTGAATCGTGCCTGACGGCGCATCACTAGCTTGGCAACCAACAGCAGTATTCACACCAGCGATGGTACAAATTTTTCCCATGACCACACGCAAGGCGATATCGACTACGTCATCACCTGGGCGACGACCATTCGGGAAACCTGCGTTATCACCGTTAATCACACCCAAACGATCTTGTGAGGGTTGTGCCACGGCAGGAATCGACGTATTTAAACGCAATTCTTCTGAAGCAACGACACCTGCTGGTTTATTTAAAGTCGGAATACCCGTCAAGAACGCGGCAACCAAATCGGTACGTGGGAAGTTAGTCGGCGCTTTTACACCCGCACTGCCAAACAGAATTTGCAGCAAGGTGGGTAAGGTTGGGTTCGTCACATAAGTGGCAAACTGACCATCATTCATCGGCTGGCTGGCATTGAACTTGTCTTTGTCTTTTAGACCAATGACGACTTCATTGACCAATGGCATACCCAGACGTGACACTTGAGTCCACGCTCCACCTTCTTTGGTTGCGGTTTTTATATTGCTGTCAGGCGTTGGATTGCGCAGCGCACCTTGACGCAGACTTGCCGTTGTCCAACCGCCAATTATCGGCTGACCTGCTGTTGCTAAACAACTGACAGGTACTTCCAGCGCAATGGTGGTCACGTTTTTATCCGCCAACGTGTTCTTGCCTGCACTTTCTGCATTGGCATTAAACTCAGTTGCAGGTGCGGCAATATTCACAAGATCAAAAATCTGGCCTAAGTTCACCGCAAACGAATCTTTACGTTGCCCAACGAACACTTTACCGGTACCACAACCCGGAATGGTGATCGGTTGAATAAAGCTATTGGCATAGGCGGCATAATTAGGAATGGATTTATTGCCGACATTATCAAAAGGCTTCTTGAAATTAGTTCCGAGAACGGTGCGCTGACCCATGCGGCGATTGCCTTTGACCATGGTGACGCTATAGGTTTCTGCAGTATTTTGCGCTGAACTGGCATCATTGGTAATCGCGCCAATGTTGGAGAGCGGCACGGAGACCATGGTGCCATTCACTGGCACTTGTAGGTCTTTCAAAGATTGCTGAAAGCGGAATTGGAAAGTCACGTCTTCTTTTGCATCGCCGTTATTATCAATTTCTATTTCATACAATGCGTTTGGATCCAGTGAAAAATAATTCGGACCACCGTATGCATCTTGCAACGGCAAATAGTTGGCAATCAAGGTCACATAGCCTGCACGCCCTGATTCATAACTGTTAAACATATAAAAATCCGTACCATCGACTTTTGGGGTCTTGGTAATGCTTGGCGCTTCTCGATGGCTAGAAGCCACTGCAGTAAAACTGCCTGTCGCCATGAGCAGGGCGACGGCTAGACTCGTAAGCTGACGTTTCATTTTGAATATCCTTAAAGATAATTAGACGAGCAATTTTTATTAAATCGGTTGATTAATCGCATATTGCGCGTGATTTTGTGGATCACATCAGTACTTACGAAGCAGATGTCGTTTTGGATTCAAAAATTAAATTTATTTTTTAGTTTTTTTAAAAAAAGATTTTTGGATTCATTATTTTTGTTCTTAAAAAGGCCAACTCTGGGAAATTTGAGCTATTCCAAGCATTGGCACAGAAACGTATTGACTAAAAAAAGTCCTGTTTATACTATGAGGTTGGATCAGAAGATAACCATCATTAAGAAATGCATCAGGAACACATGCATGACAATCAGAATTTCAATATGTAGCACGCTTCTACATCTCGTGATTGGTCAATAACTTAAAGCGAGTAATGGCATGAAGCAGGACCTGTCACAAAAGTATGAAATGATTTTATTTGAAGGCAACCCCTTCTCTACTGACACGCTTGCCAGCCGTTTATTGCGCCGAGTGCCTGGCCGCAACTTTGCATTGCATCAACTGAAACAAGTCGAACAACGACTACTTAGTGAATTCAAATATCGGCTGGAAAAAGCAGAACCACGCAATGTCGTTAGAAATGTAGCAGAACATCCATCCGCTCAAATCCTGCATACTCATCTCCATACACTGCTCGAAGAATCCCAAGATCAAAGCCACCCAGAAGCAGAATTCAGTATGTTTATGGCAGTGCTCAAATCGCTTGTACCTGACGAAGCGCGAATTTTTGCCGCATTATCTGAAGGCGCATCCTACCCATTGATTCATGTCGAAGCAGGAACGCTGTTTAATTGGACCGGTTTAGTCGTGGAATGCGTGTCGAGCGTCGGTAAGAATGCAGGGGTGCAATGTTGTGAGCTGACCCACCTCTATGTGCAGCATTTACTGGCACTCGGATTGGTTGAAATTGATCATGTCGAAAACAATCAAACCCTGAAATATGAACTACTTGAAACTGAAGCCATCGTGCGCATTGCGTTAGAACGCCTGAAAAAAAGTGGGCAACGCAGCAAAATTCTACGCCGTACGCTGCGTATGTCTAGTTTTGGCGAACGGCTATGGAAGGCATGCAAGCTTCATGATGACCAGTAATATGCCGATCAAGCCATGCAAAAAATCACGTGAATAAACGCAAGAAAATCCATTCAAGATAACAAATAAAGTCGCATACGGACGGAGATAAAACATGCAAACATGGCCAGAGATCGTCGTCGACATCCAACAAAATTGGTGGATTTACATCTCTATGCCCTTTATTGCAGCAATCATTGGTTATGGCACCAAGATTGTCGCGATCAACATGATGTTCAAGCCGATTGAATTCTGGGGCATTAAACCCTTCTTAGGCTGGCAAGGCATCGTGCCGCGCAAAGCAGCGATCATGGCAGGGATCGCCTGCGATACGATGACCGAAAAACTCATCAGTCCCGAAGATATTTTTAATAAACTCGATCCCGAGCGCATCGCCAAAGAAATTGAAAAACCACTGCTAGCAGCCATTGAAGACATCACCCGAGAAGTTGCTCAGCATTATTCCCCTGCACTATGGGAAATGGCACCAATCACGGTGAAGAATAAAATTATTAAGCATATCCAAGATGATGCACCCAACATCGTCGCTCAAATCATGAATGATGTGAAGTTAAACATTACTTCGGTGTTTGATCTAAAAGACATGGTAGTGACCAGTCTCCTGCGCGATAAAAAACTGCTCAATCGTATTTTTCAAGAAGCAGGTGATGGCGAATTCCGCTTTATCCGCAACTCAGGTTTATTCTTTGGTTTCCTGATCGGGATTGTGCAAGCGGTGACATGGGCGCTGACCCATTCGATTTGGGTCATGCCTATTTTTGGTCTGTTCACGGGTTGGTTCACCGACTGGCTGGCGTTAAAAATGGTCTTTAATCCTAAAGAACCAACCAAATATTTAGGTGGATTGGTTCAGTGGCAAGGCTTGTTTCTAAAACGTCGCCATGAAGTTTCTTCTGAATATGGCAGGCTCATTGCCAAAGAAGTGGTGACGCCGCGCAATATCATTGATGCGATTCTGCGTGGGCCATTATCCGATCGCTTATTTTCCATGGTGCAAAAACATGTACAACTGGTGGTCGATGAACAATCGGGCATGGCAAAACCCTTGGTCGTTTTTGCGGTTGGCAGTCAAAAATATCAGGCGATGAAGTTGCTGGTTTCGGAAGAAATTATCAAACGCTTGCCTGAAACGTTGCAAAACATCGAGCAATACGCAGGCGATGCCATGGATCTAGAAAACACGTTGGCAACCAAAATGACTGAGTTGACGACTGAGGAGTTTGAAGGATTACTGCGTCCCGCTTTTCAGCAAGATGAATGGATTTTGATTACGGTCGGTGCCGCACTCGGTTTCTTGGTCGGAGAGCTGCAAGTGGTGCTTATGGAACATCTCGCGGTCAATGCACATAGTGCAGTGACCGTCGTTTCGGCGGTGACATTATAAAGTTTTTTAATAAACTCGAAAAAAGCCTTCTTCTTAATCGAACTGACCCCAAAAAGTTGGACAGTTTGTTAAGCGGCTAACAAGGGTTGGGTTCTGTACTCTACAGGACTCAGCCCTTTTAGTTTTAGCTTAATGCGTTCATGGTTGTAATAGTGAATGTATTCATCTAACGCTTTAGTGAGTTG
>JANYEL010000164.1 GCA_025363155.1 Moraxellaceae bacterium | reverse complement strand
ATCCTTACGGCTAAAATCCAGTAAGTCCGTCAATCTTGCTTGACTGATGTGCGGTTGTAAATCGGTCGGAATTTGCACGGCTTGCCCAAGGAAGTTTTGCCGTATGACGTGGCTGATTTTACTGGTATTGTTGCGGTCTTTGGGGTCAAACATCGGCGTTTGGATGCGATATACCGTGTCGCCTCCATTGTAAATAATCCCCTCACTGCCCTTTGCACCGCTCCATTCATAGCCCAAAAATTTCTTTTGTTCTTTGTTGTCGGCTGGGCTTTTTACCAGTACCACTGGGCAAGGGTTATTGTATGCAAGCATGAAGTAATACAGTTTGTCTTGCTCAATGTTTTTAAGATATTGATTAAAACGCTGCAACAGTTCGGCACTTTGTAGCGCATCAGTTTTGCTTTTAAAAGTTTTGTTTTCTTTAAGTTTTTTGATTTCGGTTAAACCATCAAAGTCTGCGCGGTAATCACGAAACATTTCGGTCTCGAGTAACTCATGGCTGGGGTTGCCAGTGAGTAAAGTTTGGTAGTGTGCGTAGTCAATACCAATGTGGGCACAATATTGGCGCACCACGTCCACATCCAGATACGCACCGCCTGCGCTTTTGGATTCTTCGTCCCAGTTGTCAAAAAAATCTTGCACACGATTATGGTAATGTTCGGCAGGTTCTGGGCGTTGCGCTTTGCGCCGCAAAAATAGAATGACGGTGTTTGTGCCTGTTTTACCAAAGGTGTTGCTGCCTAATTCGGCAATGCTGACAAAATCAAAGTACTTCAGCAAAATCTCGCGCGTGGCAATGTGCATGCTATCGGAGTTAGACAATACCGAACTGGGCACAATCACGCCCATCACGCCGTCACCTGCGAGCAACTGCTGGGCGCGTTCTAAAAAGAAACATTGAATATTTTTGTTACCCAAATCATTGGCGGTATTGATGAGTGTGTATTTGTCGCGGTGCTCTTCATCTACGGTGAGTAAAAAGTCTTCTACCGCAAACGGTGGGTTTGCAATCAGTACGTTAAACCCTGCTTCTTTAATTTGTGCATGTGGCGCAAGTGCATCCGCGTCAATAATCTGAATATCTTTACGCCCATACATAAACGCCGAAACTTTGGCGACTTTTGCTAAGCGGTCTTCTTTTTCAATGCCGTAGGTTTTTTGATAATACGGCACGGCATCGTTCGTATTTTTCACTTGTTTGAGCAATGCGGGTAATTGTTGGGCGTATTCGGTGAGAAAATGCCCTGAACCACAGGCGTAATCAATCGCGCGAATGGGCTCACTGTGGGTTTCAATCAACTGTTCCAACGGCAAACTGGACACAATAAACTTGCAAATCGGCACAGGGGTAAAAAACTGCCCTTCACTTTGCTTGATGCCGTTATCCAGAAAATACTCGAACATATCGCCCAAAAATTGATTTTGCCCACTGCTGGTCAACCGCAAGCCTTGCCACATTTGTATAATTTCTAATAATATTTTGGCGTTTTTGTCAAAATAGGCTTTGTTGAAGACTTTGATAAATTCAAAATCCAGCCCTTTGTAAAATTTAAGTTCTCTAAAAATCTCTTTAATCCGTATTTTAGTCGCGTTGCGCTTTTGCTTTACCGCCCAAAACGCGTTGTCAATTTCATCATTGCTGATATAGACAATATCCTGATTTAAAAACTGCTCCATGCCTGTTTTATACAGCGACTGCAAGCGGTCAACAAGGTCAAAGTAGTTGTCGTAAGCAATGCCTTTCCAATAAAACTTTAAATCATTGGGATTTTCGATTTCATCGACAATTTTGCACAAAAACAAATTCACCAACACCTCAAAAGCATTATCACGGCGTGAGACGTTGTGCTTGCGTAAAATCGTGCGAAAACGATGGTACGCGCCTTTAATATCCATTGCATCAATGGTTTTGGTGTCTTGCTCTAACGTGTATTTATCTTTACCGATATTGTAGGGCTGGATGTTTTCTTCAAAGATGCCTGTTTCAGTGGCTTCTAAATTATAGGTGTCTTTCCACACTTTAAAGCGTTGCTTAACGTTTTCAGCTTTGGCAAATGATGCCAATTTAGGGTTTTCTGCTAAGATTTTGGCGTTGACTTTAACCGAGATAATTTTTTGTTGCGTGTTGATTTGATTGGCTTTATCGTCCCATTCGCTGG
>JANYEL010000147.1 GCA_025363155.1 Moraxellaceae bacterium | reverse complement strand
TGATATTTATACAAATGAAAAAGGCTTGGGCGAAAACGATCGAGTTTATCTGGTTGCAGCATCTATTATTGCAACATTAGGCATTCCTCATAAAGTGACACCCCTTGAAAAATCAGATTTAAAATCATCGACTGAAAAAGGTAATACAGACGGTGAAATCATCGTCAGAAAAATACAAGCCTTTTTAGATGGGAAACAAATTCCCCCTGAAAAGAAAGACTTGATTCTGAGGACGTTACAAAACACGTTGCTTACTGAAAACATCAATAAAATTGAAAACGGCGAAAGTCAACTCAAGAGAGTGTTTAACAAAATTGTGGACGACTTGGGTATTTACTACAAAATCGGCTTAACAACCGACTTTACAGGCAAGTTGTTCAATGAAATGTACGGTTGGTTAGGGTTCACGCAAGACAAACTCAATGATGTTGTGCTTACGCCATCGTATGTGGCGACGCTTTTGGTCAAATTGGCAAGAGTGAATAAAGACTCTTATGTATGGGATTTTGCTACAGGTTCGGCTGGGTTATTGGTTGCTGCCATGAATGAAATGCTCATTGATGCCAAAAACACTATTACTTCACCCGAAGAATTAACTCAAAAAACAATCAAAATCAAAGCAGAACAACTGCTTGGTTTGGAGTTGCTTTCAAGTATTTACATGTTAGCTATTCTCAACATGATTTTAATGGGAGATGGTAGCTCTAATATTTTGAATAAAGATTCATTGGCTGATTTTGACGGAAAATATGGCTTTGGTAAAACAGATAGCCATTTTCCTGCGGATGCCTTTGTGCTCAATCCACCTTATTCAGCTACTGGCAACGGTATGATTTTTGTGGAAAAAGCCCTTGGCATGATGAACAAAGGCTATGCGGCAATTATTATCCAAGGATCGGCTGGTTCAGGAAAAGCCCAAGAAATCAATCGGCGAATTTTGCACAAGCATACGCTGGTGGCAAGTATAAAAATGCCAATCGCCTTGTTTATTGGAAAATCTAATGTCCAAACCTCTATTTATGTTTTTAAAGTCAATGAAAAGCATCACAAAGATGAAATAGTAAAGTTCATTGATTTTTCAAATGATGGTTACTCACGCGCCAATCGGAAAAAATCCAGTAAAAACCTAAAAGACACTGACCAAGCCAAAGAGAGATATGAAGGTTGGTCAACTTAGTGCGCTTTGGCAAAAGTAAGCTCAAAATCTTGAGTGAAAAAGACTATTTTGAAAGCGTTATCGATCCAAAAAATGGGGCAGATTGGAATAAAACTGCCTGTATAGACACCAAACCGACCTTGAACGATTTTCGCAAAACAGTTGCCGACTATCTGTCGTGGGAGGTTGAGCAGTTGCTCAAAAGGGATGATAGCTTGGGAAAGTAAACAGCCACTCAATGCAAAGCCAACTCGAACAGTTGGAAAAAGATTACGGCATTGAGTGGCAGGATTATGAGCTGAGTCAGGTTTTTGCAATACAAAATACGTTAAGTTTTAATAAAGACGCGCTCACTCTTGGATCTGAATATGACTATGTAACAAGAACATCTCAAAATCAAGGAATTTTGCAGCAAACAGGGTTTGTTAATCGAGAGAATATAAATCTTGCGGGTACTTGGAGCTTAGGTCTGTTACAGATGGATTTTTTTTATCGTCAAAAACCTTGGTATGCAGGGCAGTTTGTGAGAAAGATTGTACCTAAAGTTGAACTCTCAAAAAGTGCGATATTGTATTTCACCACGTTGTTGAATAAGCAAAAAAGGAATTTGTTATCGGGGCTGGTGAGACATGTTGATGATATGTTTTTAACTACAAAAGTGAGTTTGCCGACGATAAATTCAAAAATAGCTTTTGACTTTATCGAAAAATTTGTCGCTACGCTCCACGCTTACTTGGCGACTACGGGCTTAAAGGATTACAAACTGACTAAGGAAGAAGAAACAGTTTTAGATGAATATGAAAATATTGAGTGGGGCGAGTTTAGATTTGGCGTTTTATTTGAAAAAATAAGTACAAATAAGTTGCCTTTCAAAGCGGATGAGCTACCAAAAGAGATGATAGGGAAATATACGCTTCCATGTCTCACTTCTAGTTTCAAAAACCAAGGATTAAACTATTTTGTACCTAAAGATGGGGCAACTATTCTAAAGAATGTAATTTCGATTCCTTCTAATAGTGATATTTATCGAGCTTACTTCCAATCGAATGAATTTACGATTTTATCTGATGCTTATGCAATTCGCTGGATTTATACTGACGTTAACCTTTTACCAAAACAGTATTTATTTGCCGTTCAATGTATTAATAAAGTGACAGATTTGTCTATATATTCATACAAAAATAAATTAGGAGGATGGAATGTTGTAAAAAATAAGTATATTCAATTGCCTGTAAAAGACAATAAACCCAATTATGCAATAATGGAAATTCTTATATCCGCCATGCAAAAAGTCGTGATTAAAAATGTGGTGGATCACTTGGATGTGCGAATTGAGAAAACAGGTGACTTATTGGGTTGACTTATAATGAGCGTGAACGCTCTCTCACTGCTAGGTTGTTTTCTAGAAAAAGAAAATAAAGAGAGGGCTACGCTAGATCTTGTACGTTTGTTTTGTTGTTTGTCCACCTGCCTGTAGGGGTGTGTTATGATAGTATCGGCTTATAGCATCACGAGGTATGCGTATGTACGCCATTGAAATGCCTGCCAATATTGACAGTAACCAACAAATACACCTGTAATTACCCAAAAACATTCATGCGCATACCGCGCGTGTTATTGTTATTTATGACGAACCAAAACCTTGCCATCAGCCACTTAAGTTAGGGTTGTTTGCTGGTAAAATGACGATGCAGAAGGATTTTAACGATCCATTATTAGTTTTTTAGTTTTTCGTCAATATTCTATATCTGCGGAGTAAGCGTGTCTTTTATTCATCTTGGTGTGCATAGCGAATTTTCGGTCATTGACTCGATTGTACGTATTCCTGATCTGGTTGGCACGGCTGCCAAGCTGGGGATGCCTGCGCTTGCGCTCACCGATTTGTCTAATCTGTATGCTGCTGTTAAGTTTTATAAAGCATGTTTGTCTAAAGGTATTAAACCGATTCTCGGCAGTGAAGTGCGGTTAGAGAACGAGCAGGGACGTGTTACGTTGCTGGCGATGAATCAGGTTGGCTGGCGGCATTTGATTGAGATTGTGTCGCGTGGTTTTATCGAAGGGCAGCAGCTTGGTGTACCACTGATCCAGCGCGAATGGATTTTTGAGAAACATGAAGGGCTGATTGTTCTTTTAGGTCAGCACAGTGATGTGGGTGTGGCGGCACTGAGTAACAGTACCGATACGGCTGCCAGTGTTTTGCAAGCATGGTGTGCGCATTTTGGGGCGCGTGCTTACTTGGCATTAACGCGTACTAATCGTGCGGACGAAGATCGTTTTATCGAACGCGCGGTGGCACTGGCAACCGCAGCACGGATCGGTGTGGTGGCACATAATGATGTGCGTTTTATGGACGCGGATGATTATTTGGCGCATGAGGCACGGATCTGTATTTCAGCAGGGCAGGTACTGGCAGATGACAGGCGCATTAGTCCCTATTCGGCGGCGCAGTATTTTAAAACTGCCGATGAGATGCAAACCCTATTTGCGGATATTCCAGAAGCGATAGACAACGCATTTGCGATTGCCAAGCGTTGCAGTGTGACAATAGAATTAGGCAAAAATTACCTGCCAGATTTTCCAATTCCGACAGGCTATACCGAACAACAGTTTTTTGCTGAAGTCTCCGAAAATGGTCTCAATGAACGTTTAGACGTGCTCTATCCCGTAGACGAACGGACTGCGGATTGGGCGGCTGTACGTCAGCCGTATGATGAGCGTTTAGCATTTGAAATCAAAACAATTAATGACATGGGATTTCCTGGGTATTTTCTCATTGTGATGGATTTTATCCGCTGGGCAAAAGGCAATGGCGTGCCTGTGGGCCCAGGGCGTGGCTCGGGTGCTGGCTCGCTGGTCGCATATTCGCTGAAAATTACCGACCTTGATCCACTGCGTTACGCGCTACTGTTTGAGCGATTCTTAAATCCTGAACGTGTTTCAATGCCCGACTTTGATATTGACTTTTGTGTGGCAGGCCGTGATCGGGTGATTGATTATGTGGCGCAGACGTATGGGCGCGATGCGGTCTCGCAGATCATTACCTTTGGCACGATGGCGGCTAAAGCGGTGGTCAAAGACGTGGCGCGTGTGCAGGGCAAAGCATATGGGCTTGCGGATAAAATGTCCAAGCTCATTCCGAAAACTCCCGGAATTTCGTTGCAAGAAGCGTTAGAGATAGAACCACAGCTCAAAGATATTGTGAGCAATCC
>JANYEL010000140.1 GCA_025363155.1 Moraxellaceae bacterium | reverse complement strand
ACCGTAGTTTTTTCGCGGTTAAACACAACCCAAGAGTCTGAAGCGTAAGCCTTCAAAAAATTCTTTGCGGTCGAGCGCTGTTCTGGTGGCATTTTCCCGTACGTATCGATACTCGGACGCCACAAATCAGCCCACAATACTAAGGTCTTGTGCAGGTCCATCGCATTTTGATTAAATAGATTGAGTCCTCGGCTATGCAATCCACCCAATTCGTTTCGGATTTGTGTAATCGGATCGGTAGGTGAAGCATCTGCCTTAAAATCCCAGTCGAGATTATCATCCATCAATTTTTGTATGGTGCCGATCAGGGCGCCCATTTTGTCGGCACGGGCCAGATTGTCTGCAGCTGTACGGCTCGCACCAATCGTCAAGCCAGCAGCGGATTGGAAATAGTTGCCTGGATAACCCCCCAACTCCATTCCCATGGCGCTGAGCACTTTACGTCCAGCTGTAGACTCGACCCAACTCGGTGCCATGTAAATTATTGATTTACCGCCTGCCAGATACTTTTGTACTTGGGCAGTCAGGTTAGCGTTGTCTTTGGTACCGCCGCCAAAAACCAACAAGTCAGCATTTTGCCAGCAAGTATTACTGGTATCAGTCAGATCGCAAGGCAGTTCCTGAGCCAGACTTCCTGTACGAGCAACAAAATTTTTGACGTTGTTTGCATTGTATCCAGCCTGAGAGAATTTGATGTTCGCAGGGAGCGTTGCATTCGCGTCTCCTGTCATCAACCAAGTAAATGCGCGAGTGAATACTGGGAGATGCTGCTGTTGGTTGGTGGTTCCTGCCATCCAGCTTAAAACATCTGCGCCGTATCCCATGGTACGACCATTGCTGACCTGAGAAAGTGCCGCCATGCCGTTACCATTATCGGCCGTCAAAAAACTCATGCCAGAAGTCGAGTTTTGCAAAGAAATTGAAATGCTATTGTTCGGAAAGGTGAGGCTTTGATCAAGATCTTGGCCATTTGCTCGGTAAATCTTACTTAATACAACGTTTTGTGGGCCCCTAATATCACTGGCAATTTTGAGTGCTTGCTGCAATAAAGTGAGTTTTGCACTCCCGTCAAGGCCCGTGACATCGCCGCTTTTCATCGCCGCCAAGATGCTGTTACCCACTACGACGGGTGGTACTGGGACAATGGGTGGTAAAACTGGTACAGGAACCTCAACGACTGGAGGGGGAGTCACCTCATGACTAGGTTCTACATCTATCGGTGGAACATTTCCTGTCGGTGGAACATTTTCTGTCACTGGTGGTGTTGTGGTTCCGCCTGCAGTGTTTGCATTCCCACTACCGCCGCTGCCGCCACATCCTGCTAACAATAGAATTGTTGCAGGTAATAAAAAAAACGTTTTTTTATTCATTAAAACTTCCTTGTTGTACAAATTTGTTTGTGCGAGTTAAATATTGACCCATCTAGTCAATTGAAATTTCCATATACAACTGGGTTGATTTAACGGGCATGTGAGTTATAAGACCGCTTACAACTTCAATTCATTCGAAACTGATTAACTATACATACCACCACTATAAAAATTGTAGTTTAAATTAAAAATATTTTAGACTTCTTAGTCATTAAGAATTATTGATGATTATGATTTAAAAATTGATTTAACTGAACTTATAAGTGTTTTAATATAATTATATTATTCGTGGTTGTTGATAATGTGTCGTGGTTGGCATTTTAATTAACTTTTGTTTAAGTAAGATATTCCTACCATAATAGTTGGCAATAAATATAAGCTAGCTGTCATTTATATCAGTGCTGTTTCAATAAAGTGATAGACAATGAAAGAGCCTTAATCTTTGGATTACTATTTGAAATAGTTAGTATGTATTGTGCTTTTCTTTTCAATAAGATGCAGAACCATATTGCGCAGACAACAAGAATGCCCTTAAACATTTTGCTTAATGTGTTGATAAAGTTCTTTCCTCATTTAGCTTAAAGTTTTTTTTATGCATCAAAAAAAACCTCGATTTACACTTCGGCTTTGTATTCAGTCGTGAATTGTGGACGTGGTAGGCGTTTTATAAAAAGCTCATGTTAAGCTCATTAATTTAACAAACTTATAAGTTCACTTTTTAGGTCTCTTCAAATTTTAGGTGTCTATATTTGATGTCAGTTTACGGCGCAACCAACTCCAGTTATTTGCTCGATCATCTTTACGATTTTGCTTGAGCATGTCTAATTGATTGTTAATCGATGAAGCAACTTCTTCACGTTTCCCCCAAAGCTCAGCTTCATCTTCTAAATTTAAGCCAGAAGTTGAAATTCGTTTACCAAAACTGAAATAAAATTGTTGTGGGCGAGGGATTAAAGTTAATCCAAGGCCACGCACTAAAGGCGGAATTTCATCTCCGCCACGAAAAGCTTTCCCCAGACTTGTAATGTTTAATACTCTTTTTCCAATATTGCTGGATTTAATATCATCAGCATCGATTAATACTTCATAACAATCATCAGGTCCCAAGGAGGCGAATGGAATAATGTCATACCCATGTTTGACCGCCATCCGAACAAATCCAATTCGTTTCTTCCAAGTCAGCTTATATTTTTCATTGCGTCTTTTCATGACTTCACGCCCACCACCGGGGAATACAAGAATGGACTGACCAGATTCCATCAAAGCATCACAATTTTCAGGAGTTCCCAGCACCATGCCATTATTGACTAAATAATCACGCCAAAAAGGAACTGAAAAATGTGCACGATCGCCAAGAGAGCGGAGTAAAACGCCATGATTTGAATATAGGTGCTCGATCATCAAAGGGACATCCATCAAGCCATAAATCGTATGATTGCCTACAAATAGCGCAGGACGGCTCAAGTCAATGTCCTCTAATCCTATATAACTAGGCTTAAAAAAATGCCGAGCTAATGCGAGCCTTCTACTCATATGCACTTGATTTGGAGGAGTAAAATTTGACATGACGTGATTCTCAAAATAGATAATATTGAATTACAAATTTCTTCCACACCGCGTTTCAATAAAAAATGTCTAGTTATAAATTTTAGATTCAAATCACCAAAATTGGTGTTGTAAAGCTTTCTAAGCAGTCAGTTGATGAATACCTTAACTTATAAATGACTTTTTATCCAATATTGATATATTAGTCAATATAAATTTAAAAGAACATTTATTGGTTAAATTTAAAACAAAATATATGTATTGACAGTATCGTCAATATTGAGTATAAATTCATTTATGGTTACATTTAACTAATCTGATGAGAGTTACGACGATGCTTAAACTCAGTACACCACAACCTGCATATCATCCAGCGCCGACTGTGTATGCACAAAGTCTGGCTTATTTAATTTTTGAACGACCTTCACTTATAGAAGCAGAACACTTTTTTGTTGATTTTGGGCTGCAGGTGGCATTTCAAACTGAACATGAAATTTATTTTCGCAGTACGGATAAAGAACCATACTGCTATCGAATCATACGTGGTAAGCAAGCTCGATTTATTGGGTTCGGGCTAACTGTTGAATCGTTTAGTGATCTAGAAAAGTTGACCCAACTAGAAAGTGCTTCAGAGATTGAAAGTGTTTTGGGGTTTGGTGGAGGACAGCGTGTCAAGTTAAGTGATCCTTCTGGATTCACTGTTGAAGCGGTGTGGGGGAGGCAATTAGTGGAACCATTGCCACATCGTGCCGCACTTGTAGTCAATCAAGGTGAAATTCATACACGTATCAATAATACTCAGCGTCCAGCTATAGAACCTCCACAAGTGCTGCGTCTCGGACATGTTGTACTCGAAGTTGCAGACTTTCAAGAAACATGCGCATGGTACACACAGCATTTCGGCTTCATTCCTAGTGATGTACAGGTGCTACCTGATGGCTCACCAGCCGTTGCATTTTTACGTTTAAATCTTGGAGATACTCCTGCTGATCACCATACTTTGGCACTTGCACAAGGCTTTATGCCTTGTTATAGCCATAGCGCATTTGAAGTGATAGATGCCGATGCAGTTGGTATGGGACAAAGAATGCTGCGTGAACGTGGCTGGAAGCACGCTTGGGGGATAGGTCGTCACATATTGGGTAGTCAGATTTTTGATTATTGGGAAGATCCATGGGGCGATAAGCATGAGCACTATTGCGATGGAGATTTATTTACGGCAGATGTACCAACGGGCATTCATGACGTCAATCGTGCTGCAATGTCGCAATGGGGACAACAAATGCCTAATAGTTTTACAAAACCGAAACTTACTGCAAGCAATATTGCTGGACTAGTACATAACCTGCGGCATAGCCCAGATTTATCATTTCGTAAACTCATCACCCTTGCCAAGCTATTTGGCTAATTAACTCTCGGAGCTTCATCATGTCATTGAATATTGTACGTTTTCAGGTGAATAAAGAAGTATCTTGGGGAGTGATCGCCAAGGATAAGATTTTTCCTCTTGCTATTCCCTGTACTACGACTGCTGATTTATTGGCGATTGGTTTAAATGCGCTACAGATAGAGGCACAAAAAGATGTGCCATCAGTTGATGTCAGCCGAGTGACCTTACTTTCGCCAATCACTACAGATGCGAAAGTATTGTGCCAAGGGGCAAATTATCGTCAGCACATCATTGATTCAGGTTTAGACCCTGATGCACAAAGTTTTAACATGTTTTTCACTAAGTCATCAGCTTCGATCACTGATCCTCAAGGTGTCATTATCAAGCCAAGCCACGTCAAATTACTTGATTACGAGATTGAGCTAACCTTGGTTTTGGGTAAAAAAACCAACAGTGCGGTTCAAGTTACAACAGAAAATCTTCATGAATATGTGGCTGGTGTTTGTATTGGTAACGATGTTTCGGCTCGAGATGTACAAATTCCACAAATGCAATTTCATAAAGGCAAAAGTTATCGCACCTTCTGTCCACTTGGACCCGTCTTGTGTTTGCTCTCACGAGACGAAATGCATTATCTCAATGAGTTAAAACTGACTTTGACTGTTAATGGCGAAATTCGCCAGAACGATAACTCTGCTAATCTTGTCTTTAAGCCAGCAGAAACGCTGACTGAATTTTCCCAGATTGCCAACTTTGAAATGGGTGATGTCCTGATGACAGGAACACCGACTGGCTGCGCATTAGGACTCCCATCACCAGCGATTGTAAGACTGACAGGTCTATTACCTGACCAGAAAAAATGGCAGTTGTTTAAGAAATCACAGCAACGTCGCAGCCAGTATTTGCAAGCAGGAGATAAGCTTGAACTTAGTATTAGTAGCCACGACGGTAAAATTGATTTAGGCCGTCAGTTCCATACTATCGTTGATGCAGGTCAAACTCCATGAAAGGAATAGCGACCCAAGCCGATGTTCTGAGAATTGAAGATCAAGGTCTACCTTCAGATCTTCCTGTGAGCACCTACGACATGATTCGACGCGGTGCTGCGATTAATCCGCGTGCTCCTGCTTTGTCATTTTTTTTAAGAACTGAAGATCATTGTAAACCTGAAGTCTGGACATATAAGACATTGCTGGATCGGATTACGCAAACAGCTAATTTCTTTTATCGTCTGGGCGCAACTAAAGACACAGTGATTGCTTTTGTCTTACCGAATCTTCCAGAGACACATTGCGTCATTTGGGGCGGTCAAGCAGCAGGGATTGTTACTGCGATAAATCCATTACTAGAACCTGCCGCAATTGCAGAATTGCTCAATGCAGCGAATGCTTCGATAGTCGTGACACTTGCGCCATTTCCAGGCACAGATTTGTGGTCAAAAATGGCTAAAGCCCTGCCACAAGTCAGTTCATTAAAGCACTTAGTGCTGATCAATATTGCCAACAAAGTTCAGGGCATAAAAAGAGTAGCGGCGAAGGTCATACAAAAGCGTGAAGAATTTAGCCTACACGGTATTCATGGTGTCCATGGCGTCTTATCTAGTCATATCTGCATTCATGACTTTAACCGAGGCATAAATCGACAACCAAAAAGCAAACTGATTTCTGGCCGACAAATTTCATCAGACGATTATTCATCATTTTTTTGTACTGGCGGAACGACTGGCACACCCAAGATCGCCATGCGTCGTCATCGCAATGAAGTTGCTAATGCATGGAGTACTGCCCAGTTTCTGGGTGATGGCGTAGGCCCAGGCAAGAATATTTTTTGCGGCTTGCCTCTATTTCATGTCAATGGCGTGTTGGTTACGGGGTTACTACCTTTTTCCAAAGGTGCACATGTCATTTTAGGTACACCACAAGGCTATCGCGGTGAAGGCGTGGTTAAACGTTTCTGGGAAATTGTTGAACATCACAAAATTAATTTCTTCAGTGGTGTCCCAACCTTATATGCATCACTTTTACAAATCCCGATTAAGCATCGAATCAATTCGCTGGAATATGGTTTGTGCGGTGCTGCGCCATTACCTGTGGAGGTTTTACGCAATTTCCAAGAATGTACAGGTTTAAAGATTTTAGAAGGCTATGGGCTTACGGAAGCAACCTGTGTCAGTAGCGTTAATCCACCATTGGGTGAGCGTCGTGTGGGTTCTATCGGATTACGAATCCCAGCACAGAAAATGAAAGCGATTCAACTGGATGAGCAGGGCAATTATATCGGCGATTGTGAATCAGGCGAGGTTGGTGTTTTAGTTGTTTCAGGGCCAAACATCTTTGCGGGCTATCGTATCCCTGAACAAAACAAAGGGCTATGGATGGACTTAGAAGATGGTCAACAGTGGCTGAATACAGGTGATCTTGGAATGCAAGATGCGGAAGGCTATTTCTTCCTGACTGGACGGAAGAAGGAACTGATTATTCGCGGTGGTCATAACATTGACCCTGCACTCATCGAAGAGCCTTTACATCGGCATCCTACTGTAGAACTTGCTGCAGCTGTTGGGCGACCTGATGCTCATGCTGGAGAGTTACCCGTTGCATATGTCCAGTTGAAAGCAGGTGCAAAAGCGACAGAAGCTGAGTTGCTCTTTTTCCTTGAAGCTCAAATGACAGAGCGTGCAGCATTGCCTAAAAATATTTATATCATTCCTGAAATGCCATTAACGGCGGTTGGTAAAATTTTTAAACCAGCATTAAAGCATTTGGAAATTAAACAAGCACTCACACAGGCTTTGAGTGCTGCAAATTTAACTGGATGTAGGTTAACGGTACGAGATGATAAGTCACGCGGTACTGTGATCGATGTGGTGCTGGAAGACCATGTGACTGAACCAGAAGTTAGAAAAGTGCTGGGACAATTTCCTTTTTATGTAAATCTTTGAAGCAGAATCGAGACTATCATGACGACAAATAACCCGACTTTAGTACCAGAAACCACGGATGTCCTCATCGTAGGATATGGGCCTGTTGGTGCTGCACTTGCAGCACTATTAGGGCGCTATGGTGTACAAACACTGGTCATTGATAAAGTCTCAGAAGTACTGTTGATGCCACGTGCTATTGCACTCGACAATGAAGCATTAAGAATTTTGCAAATGATTGGTCTGCCCGAAGATGCATTTGAAAAAAACATCATTTCTGAAGTAAAAATGCATTGCCCGTATGTTGGGCAGTTTGCGCGTGTTAACGCAGAAGGAAAAATCGATGGCCATCCAAAGTTAGTGACGTTCTATCAACCTGATTTAGAGCATGCATTGCGTAGAAAAGTCGAAACATTCACACATGTTCAGAGTTTAGGTGGAATGGAGTTACTTGATTTTACTCAAGACGAAAACGGTGTCATTGCAAAAATACAAAATGAGCAGGGCGAAATATTCACAGTTAAGGCGAAATATCTAGTCGGTGCCGACGGCGCCAGCTCAAAAATTCGAACCTTGATCGGCCAAGATTTTCAGGGTCAAACTTATGCTGAAGATTGGTTGATTATTGACGCTAATAAACGACAGAACAAGGCGATTGACCATATCGAATTCATCTGTAATCCACAACGCCCAACGCCACATATGCCAGCACCAGGTGGACGAGAACGTTGGGAGTTTATGCTGCAACCTGGCGAAACCCGAGAAGAAATGGAAAAACCAGAAAAGATTGCGGAATTGTTAGCACCTTGGATAGATGCGAAAGACCTTAGTATAGAACGCCATGCAGTCTATCGCTTTCATGCGCGTTGTTGTGATCAATTCCAACAAGGTCGAGTTTTTCTGGCTGGAGATGCGGCACATATTACACCGCCATTTGTTGGCCAAGGGTTGGTTGCAGGTTTACGTGATGTGGCTAATTTAGCGTGGAAACTGGCATGGGTAATACATGGATATTCTTCTCCAAAAATTCTAGACAGCTATGACCAAGAACGAAGACCACATGCCAAGAAAATGATTGCATTAGCGAAGATGATGGGACATCTAGTAATGCCTAGAAGTGCGCTATTAGCAGTCGCTGTGCATGGAGCAATGAAATCAATTCGTGTAATTCCACCTGCCAAAACATTTTTTGAAGAACTTAAAATCAAGCCTGCAAATAGTTTCCAGCAAGGTTTATTTATCAAAAGCACTCTAAAATCAAAATTTCAACATGGCGGGCAAATGCCTCAAGGACACGTACAATTGAGAAGTAACCCTCTCACCACGTGTTTAAGTGATAAAGTGCTCGGCGATGCTTTAACAATTGTTGGTGTTGGCGTTGATCCTTTGACTGTATTAGACCAAGCAATTAAGGATCAATGGACAAAGATGGGTGGGCAGTTTCTACACTTAACTCATAGAGATATTATCGAACAAAGTTTAGATCCCTGTTCAAATGTCGCTATTATTAAAGATGGGTTTATTTCAGATATTAGCCAAGACAAAATCATCGTCATTCGACCAGATCGCGTCATCATGCATGAAGGTCCATCTAAGCAAATAAACAAAATCGTTAATCAATGCATAGAGATGCTTAAAAGATAAATATTTATTATCATGCATCAGTTAATCGTTAAAAAGTCTAGGTAAATTCATGTCTACAACGCAGGTAAGTGAAAGTGAAGTAATGTTTACTGAGCAGTTGACTCGGGGTCACAAGAAGAAAGCGAAGACGCGTCAAACGCTTGTGGATGCAGCCTTGAGAATATATGCAAGAAGAGGTGGTGGAGAGCTCACGCTGAATGAGCTAGCTGAAGAAGCAAATGTATCACATGGGACGATTTACAATTATTTTCAGACTAGGGAAGAAGTCCTTGAAGCTGTAGGTTTAGCGCTAGCAGATCAATTCTCACAAAGTATTTCAGTATTGAGTGCTGGTGTCGAGAGTGGAGCTGAACGCATGTCTATTGGCGTTCGGATGTTTGTTTGCCGCGCTATGGCTGATTCAGCATGGGCAAATGCAGTCATACACGTCATTCATTATGACGAAGGAATGAGATCTTTAGTAGCTGCGAATGTTCGTAGTGATTTGCAAGCTGGATTCAGAGAGGGCTCTTTTGAATATAGTGATGAAGAAGTGGCTCTAGCATTGGTAGTTTCTTGTGCAATTGGTGCCTTAAATAGCATCGCTGAGGGTCTTGGAGTTGTTGATCATGATATTAAGATTGCTGAAATGGTATTGAAAGCACTTGGGTTATCTTCGAATGAAGCTCGTCGTATTGCACATTTACCTCTGCCAAAGATAATTTAACTTTCCATATTTAATTAAACTTAGAAGCTGATATTTTTGATTGTGGCGTGTTGAGCATGGTGAAAAATAGGGGCGAGCAAGCCAATCCTCGAGGTAGATATCGAAGGTTCGATTGTAGTCAATCAACGTTTTAGGTTTAAGTTCTCGCTTAGATTTGTAAACCTGCCAAGCATATCTAAGTGTTAGATTTGAGTTGGATTGTTTCGGGGGTGGCTCTGGATCAGTTCCACCCGCGAGTTGGCCTAGAATTTCTTGTGCTTTGTTTCTAGCTTCTACAGCCGTGATATCAATAGATTTGCCTATAACGACTCGAAATAGTTTGAGGTTGACTCTGCTTTAACAATAAGACTTTTAACTTAGATGTAACCTACATACAAAACCTATGAGATCACTATCGCGATAAATTTTTTGTCCAGACCGCTCAAAATTAATTTTATTATCGACAAAATTTTTATTTATGTTGTGCTCTTCATTCATTCATTCATTGGTTGGCAACTTTTGCTAGATTTTGTAAGTCTTGGCATCCTGTTGCAAAGAAGGAGTCTTCTCAGGTTGTCTACAAACCGATTACAAAACCAAAATAGGCTGAACAAACAAAAAAGCCCTTGCTGAATGCAAGGGCTTTTTTGTTTGGAACCAAATATGGCTCCCTGACCTGGGCTCGAACCAGGGACACATGGATTAACAGTCCATTGCTCTACCGACTGAGCTATCAGGGAATGTTTCGATAGGCGGCATTTTAGGGATGGAACCCTAGTCGGTCAAGCAGTTTTTTTAATTTAACTGCTTGACCGTTCAATTAGTCGTCAAATAACGATTAACCTTCATTTTTCCTATCGATATTGCTGAACTATTAACCGTTTAACGATGCAATAGCAGCGTCTACACCTTCGATACTATCCGCAGCTTCTTTGATGCGACGTAATGCTTCAACCAGAGTTTCGTCCGCAGTTGCGTAAGAAATGCGCATGTAGCCGCCTAAACCGAATGCATCACCCGGTACAACCGCAACACCAGTTTTCTCAAGTAACCATTCTGAGAATTCTGTGCATGATTTTAAGCCCAATGCACGGATCAATGGACGTATGCTTGCGTAGGCATAGAACGCGCCGTCAGCAGGCAGGCAAGTGATACCTTTGATTTCATTCAAGCCTTTTACAACGAGGTCATGACGGCGTTTGAATGCTTCAACCATTGGCTTCAAAACATCTTGTGGGCCATTCAACGCAGCTTCAGCAGCCACTTGGCTGATTGATGCTGGGTTACTGGTTGATTGTGATTGCACGTTTTTCATCGCATTGATGATTTTTGCAGGACCTGCTGCGTAACCGATGCGCCAGCCAGTCATTGCGTATGCTTTAGAAACGCCGTTCAACACGAATGTGCGGTCATAAAGATCAGGTGCAACATTCAGGATGTTGTGGAATGGCTCGTCTGTCCAGATGATTGGCTCGTACATATCGTCTGATGCCACATAGACGTGTGGATGACGGCGTAATACTTCTGCAATTTCGGTTAATTCTTGCTTGGTGTAAACCATGCCTGTCGGGTTCGATGGGCTGTTGATGACCAAGAGGCGAGTTTTTGGTGTGATCGCGGCTTCAAGTTGAGCGGCAGTGATTTTGAAGCGTTGTTCTTCGCCACATTTGACGATAACAGGCACGCCTTCTGCGATGATGGTCATGTCTGGATACGATACCCAAAATGGCGCAGGAATAATCACTTCATCACCTGCATTCAAGAATGCCAATGCAAGGTTGAAGAAACTTTGTTTGCCACCTGATGACACCAAAATTTGGTTTGGTGCGTAGTCGAGGTTATTGTCACGTTTGAATTTGGCAATAATGGCTTTTTTCAAACCCGGTGTGCCGTCAACAGCGGTGTATTTGGTGAAGCCGTTATTAATCGCTTGGATTGCCGCGTCTTTAATATGTTGAGGCGTGTCAAAATCTGGCTCACCTGCGCCTAGACCAATAATATCGCGACCAGCGGCTTTTAATTCAGCGGCTTTATTGGTGACTGCGAGTGTTGGTGATGGTTTGATGGCGTTGACACGGTCAGATAGACGGATTTCCACGGCATTGATTCCTTATACGGACAGAGGTAAAAACGGATGCTACGAATGGTATTAGACAAACCTGACAATTTTAGCTGATTTTTGCGCCAGTGTCGGCAATTTGGTGACAGATTGATGAATGTTTTTTCGGTTTTGTAATATGAGAATGTTGTGGCGTTCGTGAAATGGATTTTGTAGGGGGCGACCTATGGTCGCTTTAAATGATATTTGATCTTGGCGACCACAGGTCGCCCCTACGGTGTCTATTTTTGTGAGGATGCTTAGAGAATTAGTTTTACCTGTTAAACTCATCAGTCGCCCCCATTAATGATTCATTGAATTTTTAAAAGCCTTTGGTTCTTCTACAGGAATATCTCATGCGTGAACCGACCAAGACCCGTTCTGCCGATGATTTGAAACATATTGCCACGCAGATTCAAGCGGATGCGAAAAAAACAGGCACGAATCTGTCGGGTACGCAGGCGAGCGGGCAGGCATTTGAGCTAGTAACAGATTTCACACCAGCAGGTGATCAGCCGCAGGCGATTGAGAAGCTGGTGCGCGGTGTCAATCAAGGCATGAAGAAGCAATTACTGCTCGGTGTGACGGGTTCTGGTAAGACTTATACAATGGCGAATGTCATTGCGCAAACGCAGCGTCCGACCATTATCATGGCGCATAACAAGACGTTGGCTGCGCAGTTGTATGGTGAATTTAAAGCCTTCTTTCCCAATAACGCGGTCGAGTATTTCGTCAGCTATTACGACTATTATCAGCCTGAAGCCTATGTGCCGTCGTCGGATACGTTCATCGAAAAAGACTCTGCGATTAACGATCAAATTGACCAAATGCGTTTGAGCGCAACGCGTTCTTTATTAGAAAGACGCGATGCGATTATTGTGGCGTCGGTGTCGGCGATTTATGGTTTGGGCGATCCTGAAGCCTATTTAAAAATGCTGCTGCATATCGTTCGTGGTGATCGGGTGGATCGTGCTGCGATTATTCGGCGCTTAGTGGATATGCAATATAGCCGTAATGAGATTGATTTCGAGCGCGGTACCTATCGTGTGCGTGGTGAGATTTTAGATATTTATCCTGCGGAATCGGATCAGTTTGCGGTGCGCGTTGAACTGTTTGATGATGAGGTTGAAAAGATCACTTGGTTTGATCCATTGACAGGCAAAGCGACGAAGAAAGTCGATCGCATTACTATTTATCCAAAGAGCCATTACGTCACGCCGCGTGAGAAATTGGAAGCGGCGCGTGAGACGATTCGGGTTGAGTTGGATGAGCGTTTAGCGTACTTCCGTACTCATGATAAATTGCTCGAAGCGCAGCGGATTGAACAACGTACGCGTTACGATTTGGAAATGATTCAACAGCTCGGCTATACCAATGGTATTGAAAACTATTCACGTCATTTATCCGGTCGTCCTGCTGGCGAAGCGCCGCCAACGCTGTTTGATTATGTGCCAGAAGATGCGTTGTTCTTCATTGACGAGTCGCATGTGTCGGTGCCACAAATTGGCGCGATGTATAAGGGTGACCGTTCGCGTAAAGAAACATTGGTCAATTATGGTTTTCGCTTGCCGAGTGCGCTGGATAATCGTCCACTGAAATTTGAAGAGTGGGAACGCATTACGCCAGCCACGATTTTCGTCACGGCAACGCCTGCGCTTTATGAGCTGGAAAAGAGTGAACAAATTGTTGAGCAACTCGTACGCCCAACTGGTTTGATTGATCCTGAAATTGAGATTCGCCCTGTACTCACGCAGGTCGATGATGTGTTGTCTGAAATCAATTTACGTGCGGCTAAAAATGAACGCGTTCTGGTCACAACATTAACTAAACGTATGTCCGAAGATCTCACCAGTTATTTGAAAGAATACGGCGTGAAAGTGGCGTATCTACATTCGGATATTGATACGGTTGAGCGAACGAAGATCATTCACGATTTGCGCATGGGCGTGCATGATGTATTGATCGGCATTAACTTGCTGCGTGAAGGTTTGGACATGCCAGAAGTGTCTTTGGTCGCGATTTTGGATGCGGACAAAGAAGGCTTTTTGCGTTCCGAGCGTGCGTTGATTCAGACGATTGGACGTGCTGCGCGACATCTGAATGGTAAAGCGATTCTGTATGCAGATCGAATTACGCCGTCGATGCAACGGGCGATTGATGAAACGGATCGGCGCCGTGCTAAGCAAGTTGCCTTTAATCTGGAACATGGCATTACGCCGCGCAGTGCAATACGGCAGACGCTGCGTGATATTACCGTCCAAGAAGCGATTTATGATCCTGATGACACCAGTGTTCTGCAACCAACGCCGAGTGATATTGATGAGCATTTGCTGCGTGATCCGAAGTTATTAGCCAAGCATATTCAACAGCTTGAAAAAGCGATGAATGAGAAAGCGAAACAGCTACAGTTTGAGCAAGCTGCGCGGATACGTGATGAAGTGAAAAAGCTAAAGGCGCATTTATTGTCGGCTTGATTTTGCGTTTCAAGGTTAGGAATTGAATCGATGAAAATCTGATACACAATGTGCATCAGAGTGCTATGCTGAGGGCGATATGTTATAAAAAAACAAGAAAGATTTTTAAAGTCTAAAAGTGACTCAAGTCATAATCGAGGATAAAAAGATGAATCTATCTCGAATGGTTTTAAGTGGTTTTATAATGATATACATGGCATCAGCTTTTGCTGAAGATATCACCGTTAACCCCAAAAACAATAATTCCAACACGATTGGAACAATGACTATATTTAACGTTTCAAGACCCAGTATTTTTTCCAGTTCTAATATAGATCAAGTTCAGACAGCACAACAATTTAATGCAAGATCGCGTGATCCTGACCGAGATCAATTAGATCAAGTCCGCCGAGAAAACCTTGCCAATGTGAATCATTCTTTTGAACAGAATAGCAACACAGGCGCAAAAGATTACTTCCTTGCAAATAACAACTTAGGGAAGGGTGGCTATATTCGTGTAGATAATCGTAATATATCGGGCGATGGCTATCCAGTAGGTCCAGCGGATGATTATGATTTGAATGGTTTCCAGCCTGTCAAACAGAGTGACAATAATCCTCAATATGTTTATTACAAACAATCAGTCACCGTTGTTAATCCTAACTCTCCGCTGTATACAGGCCTAGTGACTCCAGTGACGACAGGTCAACAAGTCGCGAATCGCAATGCGAATCAAAATGTATTGTTCTTTTGTACTGCAGGCAATCGTGCTCAAACTGCAGAGGCATTTAAACAAGCTCAAAGTGCAGATTTAAGCGTTTGGACGGATTTAGAGAGCTTCAATAAATGCAAGGCATGGGCGGTTAAATCTGAAAATAGTCAGCGTGGTCATTGAATGTTTGGGGTGATTCATGATCCCGACGATTGGTGTTTTTTCTATGGAATAGTGATACAAGATGACTCTTAGAACGCTACGCCAATTACGATATATTACTGATGACAAAGACTGTTTTTGCTAATCTATAAGTACTCTATTCTTTATCGATGATAAGAAAATGAAAACATCTCGCGCGCTGTTAAGTTGTATGGTCATCACATTGATGATGCCTGCTTTTGCTGATGACGCGGATAATCAGCATCGATGGCAAGGTAAGCGTGAGGGGAGTGCAAGGCAGTCAACAGCGATGACTACCGTGACTCAAGCTGTGGCAAGGGGGCCTTCTCAGAATTCCTTTACGGAATTTAAACATATTCCAGTCGTTGTCCAGAATGCGAATACACAAAGCAGCATTCAGCGTCCACAGCCGCAAATCCAGAATGCGCCTGTTGGAACTCGCGGGAATAAGACTGTGCCTACCGAGCGTTTTCAGGCATCAAATCCGCAATACGATTCAAGAAGTCATCGTGACCGAAATCAACAAGAACAAAACCGTCGCAACTATGGCAATAATGACCGTAGCCAAATCGTGGGTGGTGGTATCGGTAGCGATGGCTATGTTCGCGGCAACAATACTAATTTAACCAATCGTGGTTATATCCGCGCCGATAACTCCAATTTATCAAGCGATGGTTATATCCGAACAAATCAGACTCGTACGATTAATTATGGTAATTCTCAAGGCACCTATATCAGTGATCGAGATAATCAGGGCTGGCAGAATCATGATCGCGTGACTACTCAATATCGGATGCCTTATCGTCAAGGATATTCTGATCGTTATCGTGTGCACTACGCACGGACATGGCCAACTAATTATGGCTGGCGTTCACATGGATGGTCGAGGAATTATCGAGAAGCCGATCCGTATTGGTTTGCTGTCATTACCAGTATTGCACTGGCGCAAGCATGGTCCGATGCTGAAGTCGCTCAAGCGATTAATGATGACAATTTAAGACAGCAACTCATTTATGATGAAGATGTCCGTCAGCAAATGATCGCTTCAGGGTATCCTGCAGATCAGGTTTATTATCAGCAAGATGGTTCTGGTGCAGGTTATCCACCTGCTGGATATGATAATCCGTACGATCTCAATACGACCTATCCACCACAAAATCAAAATGCTTACGATCCGCAACCTGCAAGCAGTAATCCGAATTCGCCTTTGTACACTGGTGCACCGCTTGCGTCTGGTGATCAAGTTGCTAACCGCAATGCCAATCAAAATGCTTTATTCTTCTGTAATGCTGGCAATAAACAGCAAACCGCTGACGCATTTAGACAAGTTCAATCCATTGATGTCAGTGTTTGGAAAACGATTGAAAGTTATAACAAGTGTCGATCATGGGCGGTTTCACCTTAAGTGATGCCAGATTCCTCTCGACAGACCTCGCGACCTGATGTTGCTTTGCAATTCTCGATTGAAGTGGTCGAGTCGATGCGTCATGTTCCAGATCAATTCTGGTCAAGCCAAAACACGCCGTTTATGCAGCGGGCGTTTTGGTTGGCGTTAGAGGACAGCGGTGCAATTGGTGCACAAGCAGGTTGGTTTGGACAGCATTTGAAGTTGTATCAAGCCGATCAACTGCTCGCTGTTTTACCCTTATTTGTTAAAACGCATAATCGCGGTGAATACGTATTCGATCATGCGTGGGCGCAAGCGTATGCGCGCCATGGTTTAGATTATCATCCTCGCTTGGTGACGAGCGTGCCTTTCACGCCTGTGACAGGTTCGCGTGTACTGCTGGCAAATGATGTTTCGCTTACAGAAATTTTACCGACGCTATTACATGGCATTCAATCGTTGGCAAAGAATTTTGGAGCCTCTTCGTGGCATGGTTTGTTTTTGGATTCTAGTTTTCTAGATGCGTATCAAGTCGCTATTTCATCCGATTCAAAAACGCCAAAACTTGCTGAACGCATTAATGTCCAATTCCTTTGGGAAAATAAAGACTACTCTAATTTCGCTGCATTTTTAAATGTACTCACCGCAAAACGCCGTAAGAGCCTTCGTGTTGAACGTGAAAAAGTGGCTGCGCAAGGCATTGCTTGTCGCTGGCTTGAAGGTGCAGCCATAAGCCAAGATGACTGGCAATTCTTCTATCAGTGTTATCAAAATACCTATCATATTCGAGGTCAGAAGCCGTATTTGACCCTTGAATTTTTCACCCAACTTGGCGCGTTGATGCCTGATTCATTAGCTTTAGTCGTGGCCCATGATGCCGATCAAAATTCGATTGCTTCCGCTTTATTTTTTAAAGATGAACAGACGTTGTATGGACGTTATTGGGGGGCGATTTGTGATGTGGATTCTTTGCATTTTGAGGTGTGTTATTACCAAGGGATTGAGTATGCGATTCAGCATAATTTGCGTTGGTTTGATCCTGGGACTCAGGGTGAGCACAAGTTGATTCGTGGTTTTGCGCCTGTGCTGACGCATTCGATGCATTGGTTGGCAGAGCCTGCGTTTATGGCTGCGGTGATGGATTTTACAGTGCGTGAGCAAGTGGGTGTTGAGGCGTATTTTGAAGAGGCGAAGGGATGTTTGCCTTATAAAAATATTGTCTGATTTATTTCTGATTTTCTTCGTGAATGCCTCTGTTCTATTTATGTTTACTTCACAGTCTTTCCTATAAAAAGTGATGTTTTCTCATCACGAATCCATGCACTATAGGGCACATCTACACAGTGCATCGGAGCAAATAAAATGTCAAAGGTCGCCATCGTTTATCATACTGGTTATGGTCATACACAGAAGCAAGCGGAAGCGGTTCATGCAGGCGTTGCGTCTGTTGCAGGGACAAAAGCTGAGTTGATTAAGATTGATGCAGAAGGGAATATTTCTGATGAGGCGTGGCAGAATTTGGCGTCTGCGGATGGTGTGATTTTTGGTTCACCAACCTATATGGGTAGCGTGTCGTGGCAGTTTAAGAAGTTTGCAGATATGTCTAGCAAACCTTGGTTTGTCCAAGCGTGGAAAGATAAGCTCGCTGCTGGTTTTACTAATTCTGCGTCGATGAATGGTGATAAAGGCTCAACGATTGCTTATATGATCACATTTGCGATGCAGCATTCGATGTTGTGGGTTGGCACAGGTTTGATGCCTGCTAATAGCAAAGCGGCAGAACGTAATCATGTGAATTATTTAGCAGGTTTCTCGGGGTTGTTGGCGCAATCTCCATCAGATTCTTCACCAGATGAAGGGCCACTGCCAGGTGATTTGGAAACAGCAAAAATCTTTGGTGTTCGTTTTGCGGAACAGGTTCAGCGTTTGACGAAGTAATTTGTTGTTGTGAGTTAAAGACAGTCCTTTTTAGGGCTGTTTTTTTATGTTTGAAAAATATCAAATCTTTATTTTTGTTAATAAAACCTGTTAGCTCATTGAGCGGAGTCGAAATGTGCGTTTTCTGAAAGGTGGTGGTTGAGATGTGCACTTCGACTCCGCTCAGTGAACTTGATTGTTGGCTTAATAATTAGTTAATAAGAGCAACATCCAGGATTTTTACGAAGGCATTTTTTTGTGTAATCCGTTAAACTTATGCTCATTAATAATGACCATTAAGGATCGCGTCGATGCATACGTCAGCACAGCACCATTCTGCGTTACATTTGCCGAGCCAATTGCAGTTAAATCGTGCAGGCAATCTGCAACATTTCTTGGGTATAGAAGGGTTATCTCGCGCGCATTTGACGCGAATTTTAGATACGGCTGAAACCTTTCTAGGTGAGAACGGTCGGATTCTTAATCAGCCTTTGCTCGACGGGCGCACGGTAATGAATTTGTTTTTTGAACCGTCGACGCGTACGCGTACAACCTTTGAAGTGGCTGCAAAGCATTTGTCCGCTAATGTACTGAACATTGATATTCAACGTTCAAGTACATCGAAAGGCGAGACATTGCGCGATACGTTGTGGAACTTAGAGGCGATGACTGCTGACATATTCGTGGTGCGTCATTCTGCTTCTGGCGCGGCACATTTCATGGCGCAATCGGTTTGTCCTGATGTTGCGATTATCAATGCTGGCGATGGTCGTCACGCGCATCCGACTCAAGCGATGCTGGATATGCTGACTATTAGACGTCACGCAGGTCGTCCTTTCAGCGAGCTGACTGTTGCGATTATTGGTGATATTAAACATTCACGCGTGGCACGTTCTGACATTCAAGCTTTACAAACATTGGGTGCAAAAGAAGTGCGCATCATTGCGCCTCGCACATTGTTGCCGACTGGTTTTGAAGCGTTCGGTGTAAAGATTTTTGAGAATATGGATAAGGGCGTCGCGGGATGTGATGTGGTGATTTCACTGCGTATTCAAAATGAACGGATTGCATCGCCATTACTCGCGAGTTCGGATGAATTTTATAAGTTATATGGTATGACCGAGGCGCGATTAAAACTAGCGAATCCAAATGCACTTGTGATGCACCCAGGTCCTATGAATCGTGGTGTTGAGATTGCTTCAAGTGTTGCTGATGGCCCACAATCATTGATTTTAAAACAAGTAAATTATGGGATTGCAGTTCGAATGGCGGTGTTGTCATTGGCGATGCAAGGACAGTTAGAAGCGCGGGAGATGACAGCATGAGCGAATTCCATTTGAAGCATGACGTGAATGCTGGTGTTGTCCATATTCAAAATATTCGGGTGCTTGATCCTGTCCACTACTCAGACGAAGTGCGTTCAGTGTGGGTTAAACATGGTCAATTGATTCATGAACCAACGGATGTATCAACGATTGAAAAAACCATTGATGGCACTGGCAAATGGCTGATGCCAGCGTTGGTTGACCTGTGCGCGCGCTTACGTGAGCCGGGTGAGCAGCAACATGGTACGTTGAAAAGTGAAGGGCAGGCCGCGCGCGCTGCGGGTTTTCTGCATGTTGTGATTCCGCCAGATACTAAACCTGTTTTGGAAAGTGGTGCACTGTTGCCGGGTTTACGCCAAAAAGCTTTTGATGATGGCGGCATTTATCTGCATATCATCGGTGCATTGACCAAAGGTTTGGATGGTCAGCAACCTGCAAATCTTGCAGGCTTGAAACAAGGTAAATGTATCGCGGTCAGTAATGCGCGCAAGCCATTTGCCAATAATGAAGTGCTATTGCGCACCCTTGAATATGCTGCAACGTTGGGTTTGACGGTATTTTTCTATCCTGAAGATGCAGTTCTGGCCAATGATGGCTGTGTTCACGAAGGCTTTATGGCGTCACGCCAAGGCTTGCAGGGCATTCCTGCGATTGCGGAAACTGTTGCACTGAGTACGCAATTGTTGTTGGTTGAGGCGACTGGTGTGCGTGCGCACTTTAGTCAGTTGTCTTGCGCGGCATCGGTTGAGTTGATTGCGGCTGCAAAGAAAAAAAATCTGCCAGTGACTGCGGATGTAGCGATGCATCAACTGTATTTGACGGATTCGAGCATTGATGGTTTTAATTCCGCTGCGCATGTGCGTCCGCCGCTGCGTAGTTTTAATGATCGTGAAGGCTTACGTGCTGGCGTGGCGAGTGGTGTGATTGATGCGATTTGTAGTCATCATGAGCCGTTATCGGCGACAGCGAAGATGATGCCGTTTGCGGAAACTGAAGCGGGTATTTCGGCGTTTGATAGTTTTATGGCGCTGGGTGTTGGGTTGGTGCGTGATGGGGTATTGTCACCACTGGATTTGGCGCGTCGTATTACGCAGTCGCCAGCTGAAATTGGTGGCATTGAAACCATGCGTCAGGCGGTGGGTGGTTGGGTTGTGGTTGATCCGACGCATCAGTGGGCATTAGATGCGACAAGCATTCAGTCGTCAGGTAAAAATACACCGTTTTTGGGTGCGGTGTTGACGGGAAAAGTGGCTGAGGTGGTTTGCTAGGTTCATCGCCAAAATAAGTATGCACTACCATTGTAAAGCAATTTGCTTTACAATGGTGTTCAGACATGTCTTGAGGAGCATATCATGGCGAGTGTGAATTTTAGAGTTGATGACGATCTCAAAGAAAAATCCTTCTCTGTTCTTAAAGCGCAGGGAATAGCACCGACTGATTTTTTTACGAGCGTGCTGGAGTACATCGCCAATACGGGTCGACTACCAGTAAAAAAAGTGGTTTTATCTGATGAAGATGCTGAGTTATTGGCATTGGTTCGTAAGCGTATCAATGATCCTGAAAAAATGTTTGAGGAAATCTCATTAGATGACTTATAGACTTCTGCGGCATAAAGATTTCACGGCAGAATGGAATCAGCTCCCAAAAACAATACAAGAACAACTTAAGAAAAAGCTCGCTAAGATTATTGAAAACCCACATATTCCAAAGAACCGTTTACATGGTGATCTTTCAGGTTGCTATAAAATTAAACTGTTGAAGTCTGGGATTCGATTGGTTTATCAAGTGAAAGACGCTGAGATTGTGATCTTGCTGATTACAGTTGGGAAGCGTGCTGATAGTGCTGTTTATGATGATGCGAAAAACAGGGTAGATGTTGGATAAAATAACCATTATGCAAAATGGAGAGTCGATTGAGTATGAATGTTGAAGTCGCGCATAAGTTTTCATATTTAAACCGCGAACAAATAGAAAGTAGTCCATTTTGTGGGTGCTTTTATTGTTTGGAAACTTTCCACTCTAGCGAAATTGTTGAGTGGGTTGATGAAGAGAAAACCGCACTTTGCCCAAAATGCGGTATTGATTCTGTTATAGGTTCAGATTCAGGGGTACCAATAACAAATAGTTTTTTAAATCAAATGCATAATCGTTGGTTTTAGCAGTGGTTGAATCTAATTAAGATAACCATTATTCAAACCCGCTTATAAATCACATCCCAAACGCCATGCCCAGCGACTTCGCCACGACGCTCAAACTTCGTTTTTGGACGCCAGTCTGGACGCGGTGCGAACTGCGATTTGCCGTAAATATTCTCAAGTTCAGTGACTTGTTCAAGCACGTCAATCATCCATTCAGCATAAGGCTGCCAATCGGTTGCCGCATGGAACCAACCGCCTTGGGTGAGCTTTTGCACAATCAGAGCCATACGTTCAGGCGCGACAAAACGACGTTTAAAGTGACGCTTCTTCTGCCATGGATCTGGGAAATATAACTGCACGCGATCAACGCTACCATCAGGAATTCCAGCGAGCACTTCGAGCGCATCCGCATCCATAATGCGTAAATTGGTAATGCCTGCTTGACCTGCGTCATACGCACATTGTGCTATCCCAGGAATATGAACTTCGATACCTAAGAAGTTACGCTCTGGCGCATCCTTCGCCATTTGCACCAAAGTGCTGCCCATACCAAAACCAATTTCAATCGTCAGCGGCAAATTTGGGTGATCAAAAATCGTGCGTGCATCCTGAATCGGTGCTTTCACAATCAGATGTGAGCAATCCGCCAAACCTTGCTTTTGTGCATTACTCAGCGGCGAAGTACGACGCATAAAAGTCAGAATTGGGCGTAGGCTTTTATTCTCTTTGATGTTTTCAATGTTGTCGTCATTGGTTTGTACGGTTTCAGGCGCGTCAGTCATGGAAATGTGGTCATCATCGGTCAAGTTTCAATTGGGGCGTATTGTAAGGGATTTTATTTCAGATTGCCCAATTCTCCGATCACGCCTACAATTCGCACATTATTTCAAAGATACACCGTCTTAATGCACATCGGCCCGTATGAACTTCGCAACAATCTGATCGTCGCTCCTATGGCAGGCGTGACGGATCGTCCGTTTCGGCAGCTTTGTAAGCATTTCGGGGCAGGCCATGCAGTCAGTGAAATGATCTCTGCGGATAAATCATTACATGCCAGCAAAAAATCACTACGCCGTGCTGATTTCACAGGTGAGCTTGCGCCGATTTCTGTGCAAATCGCAGGTTCTGATCCAAAAATGCTCGCCGAAGCTGCGCGTTATCAAGTGGCAAATGGTGCGCAGATTGTCGATATCAACATGGGTTGCCCAGTTAAAAAAGTCTGCAATAAATTGGCTGGCTCGGCGTTGTTGCAAGATGAAGCATTAGTCGGTGAAATTTTAGATGCGGTGGTGAATGCCGTTGATGTACCCGTGACTTTGAAAACACGACTTGGTTTTATCAATGGTGCGGAGAACATTCATCGTATTGCCGAACGCGCACAGAAGGCGGGAATTGCTGCATTAGCGATTCATGGACGGACGCGTGAAGACATGTATTTAGGACAGGCGCGTTACGCGCTCATTCGTGAAGTGAAGAAAAATTTAACCATCCCGATCATTGCCAATGGTGATATTGATAGCCCAGAAAAAGCCGCGTTTGTGCTACGCGAAACGGGCGCGGATGCGATTATGATTGGTCGTGCGGCGCAAGGTCGGCCTTGGATTTTTCGTGAGATTGCACATTATCTGGCGACGGGTGAATTATTACCTTTACCTGAAGTGATTGAGATTAAAGAAGTCTTACTCGGTCATTTAGATGACTTGTATCAATTTTATGGTGAATACTCTGGTTGTCGTATCGCACGTAAGCATATAGCTTGGTATACCAAAGGTTTACACGCCAGTAATGAGTTTCGTCAAGCGATGTGTGCGGTTGAATCAACGGCAGAGCAGGCGGAAGTAACGAGACAGTATTTTGATCATTTATTGCAGCGCAGTGAACGTTTGGTTTATGAGCGTGATGTGATGAATGATGAGGTTTTGGTTTAAAGCTTTGCTTTTGCTTTGAAGTCTTCCCTGAGGGGAAGATTTAGAAGGGGGGCTTTTATGTGTAAAGATCAAAAGCAACCCCCATCCCAACCTTCCCCCTAATGGGGAAGGAGACAAGCATTCACTTATTAATACAATTAGCTAAGGATTCTCCATGTCCACACTCACTCCAGAACAGCAAACTCAACTCGAAGCTGCTGCGTTTCGCCGTTTGATGAATCATTTGCAAACGCATACCGAAGTTCAAAATATTGACCTGATGAATATTGGTGGTTTTTGCCGTAACTGTTTGTCGAAATGGATGCGTGAAGAAGCGGAAAAGCAGTGCATTGCGCTGACTGATCCTGAAGCGCGTCAGCATGTATATGGTATGCCGTATGAAGAATGGAAAGCTAAATATCAAAAATAAGATTCATCGTTACCAATTTGCCTGTGAATTAACCAGTACACATTTCATCTAAAAATGCCGACATTCACAGGTCAAACGTGACTTTTTTTGCTAGAATACACATCTCGAAACATTTCGTCCCTATTTGCCTCAATGAGTGGGCCTGAATTAAGGAATTATCCGTGACCGAATCGACTTCACAACCAACAAACACCGTTGCGTTAACCCAAGAACACTGGGGACGCTGGAAGAATCGCGAAGAAATCGCGGAACGCATGATTTCTATGATCGGTAAACTGTATCGCGAGCACGATGTTGTTGCGACAGTGTATGGCCGT
The DNA here is from genome assembly GCA_025363155.1 of Moraxellaceae bacterium. Lineage (GTDB taxonomy): Bacteria > Pseudomonadota > Gammaproteobacteria > Pseudomonadales > Moraxellaceae > Aquirhabdus. The sequence goes on along the minus strand of JANYEL010000140.1, from coordinate 67,915 downwards.
TCATTGATCAACACCTCTGTGATTCAGATTCTGAAAGAACATCGCCGCGTCCGTATGATCGCTGGTGATTTGTCTGTTGTAGATACAATGCCAGTTTTGGAAGCGCTTGCCGCTGCATCAAACTTGTCATCATGTGAAGTGGATTTGGGCAAGATTGCGCGTGAATCTGCGGAGACTAATGTTGCCGTTGAAGAATTGCTGAAACAAGCACTCGCAACATTGCCAGCAAGTACAGAAAACCCAGAACAAAAAGACGTGGTTCTTTACGGTTTTGGTCGTATCGGTCGTATCGTTGCACGTTTGATTATTGAACAAGCGGGTCTCGGTCGTGGTTTGCGCTTACGTGCAATCGTTGTGCGCAAATCATCAGAAAATGATTTGCAAAAACGTGCGTCTTTGCTGCGTCGTGATTCTGTGCATGGTCCATTCCAAGGCACGATCGCTGTTGATGAAGAAAACGAAGCGATCATCGCAAACGGTAACTACATCAAAGTGATCTATGCGAAAAGCCCATCAGAAGTGGATTACACGATTCACGGGATCAAAGATGCGTTGTTGATCGACAACACCGGTATTTGGCGTGATGCGGATAGCTTGGCGGTTCATTTGGGTTGTAAAGGCATTAAACGTGTCATTCTGACTGCGCCAAGCAAAGGCGAAATGAAGAACGTTGTGTACGGCGTGAACCATACTGACATTTTGGATTCTGATCCAATCATCAGCGCGGCAAGCTGTACAACCAACGCGATCACGCCAGTTCTAAAAGTGATCCATGACAAATTTGTCGTGTTGAATGGCCATGTTGAAACTGTTCACTCATTCACCAATGACCAGAACTTAACTGACAACTACCACAAAGCGGATCGCCGTGGTCGTGCAGCAACATTGAACATGGTTATTACTGAAACTGGCGCAGCAAAAGCGGTTGCAAAAGCATTGCCAGCGTTGAAAGGTAAATTGACTGGTAACTCTGTTCGCGTACCCACACCAAACGTATCGCTTGCGATTTTGAACCTGACTTTGGCAAACGAAACAACGCGTGAAGAAGTAAACGAATTCATGCGTCAGATTTCTGTGTATTCAAATCTGCAAGGTCAGATTGATTATACAAACTCATCTGAAGTGGTTTCTTCTGACTTTATCGGTTCACGCTCTGCGGGTGTGTTCGATGCGCAAGCAACAATCGTCAGCGGCAACCATGCAACTCTGTATGTATGGTATGACAATGAAGTTGGCTATAGCTGCCAAGTTCTGCGTATTGCTGAACAAATGGCTGGTATCAACTATCCGCATTTGCCAGTAGAAAAAGTGACTGCTTAATTGCTGGTGATGTGAAAAGAGCCGACATGAATATGTCGGTTTTTTTATGTGAATTTCAGGATGTGTTGGCGTTTCGTTAATTATCTTAATGCGCTATAGATCGTGCAGGTTTGGAACCTGCCCCTACGGTTTATAAACTTATGTAGGGGTGGGTTCTAAACCCATCCGCAACAATGTTTGTTAATATGCTTGAACTGACAGGAGTTCCCCTAATGTTAATCGTTTGCCCAAATTGCATGGCTAAAAACCGCGTACCTGATGAGCGACTTCAAGACAATCCAACTTGTGGTAAATGTCAGCAAGCCTTATTACCAACGCATCCAATTGAACTCAATGATCAGAATTTCTTTCATTATGTCCAAAATACAGAATTGCCCATCGTTGTGGATTTTTGGGCGGAGTGGTGTGGGCCTTGTAAAGCCATGGCTCCACATTTTAGTCAAGCTGCGCAAAATGCACCGCAGTACCGTTTTGTTAACGTGAATACTGAAGTGGCGCAAAAAATTAGTAGCCAATTTAATATTCGTAGCATTCCGACGCTTGCGGTGTTTAAAAATGGCAAGGAAGTCGCACGTCAAGCAGGGGCTATGCAAGCCTCTCAGCTTCTGGCGTGGTTAGGGACTGTGGTTTAGTTGCTGATGGAAAGTCGTATTGTTGGTTATCACCAAGATTTAGAAAATCAATGGGTCGCAGAACTGGAGTGTGGGTGTTTTCAACATGTACGCCACAATCCCCCGTGGATGAGTCGTCCTTGGGTTGTGACTGCGGAAGGTCGAGCAACGATGCTGGGTTCACAATTGCACTGCAAAAAATGTGATGAAGGTGCGCCTGTAGATCGAATATAAATAAGAGGTGAGTTGTGAATCTAAATTCGTTCTGATTAAACCGATCAAGTAGAGGTCTTATGAAACCTAAAATTACAGTGATTACCCTTGGTGTTGATGATTTAGAGCGGTCGTTTAAGTTCTATCATGAAGGGCTGGGTTGGCCGAGTAGCGGTATTATTGGCAAAGAATTTGAGCATGGCGCGGTTGCGTTCTTTGATCTGCAAGTTGGATTAAAACTTGCGCTTTGGCCACGTCAAAGTTTAGCCAATGATACAGATTTGCCATTAGGGAATGCGAGTGCGACAGAGTTCAGCTTGGGTCACAATGTGGATTCTAAAGCGGAAGTCGATGCATTGATGGAGCAGGTGAAACAGGCGGGTGCAGTGATCGTTAAGTCTGCGCAAGATACATTTTGGGGTGGTTATTCGGGATATTTCCAAGATCCTGATCAGCACTTGTGGGAAGTAGTTTGGAATCCGCACATGCAGTTTCCCTCGGACTGATTGCTTGACTCTTTAGGTTATGAAGCTTCTAAAAAGAGATTTGATATTAGGTTGTGGCACACACTTCGACTCCGCTAGTGAACTGCATAGCTCGTTGAGCGGAGTCGAAACGTGCGGAAAAAATCCAACAAACTTTAATTTCGTAGAAGATCAACAGAATCTATATCTTACAAGCGCTTCAATCGCTCCACAGCCTCTACACAATTTTCCAAATCAGCAACCAGTGCCATACGCGCATGATTCATACCTGGGTTGACGCCATTTGCTTCACGCGATAAGTAGCGACCAGGCAGTACGGTAATGTTTTGCTCTGCATATAAACGCTGTGCAAAAGCCTCATCATCATCAACGGGCAACCAGAAATAGAAACCTGCATCGGGTTTTTTAAAGGCGAATTTATTGCCCAGTTCATTGACGAATAGATCAAATTTCTGACGATATAAAACACGATTTTGTTCAACGTGTGCTTCATCCGACCATGCTGCGGTTGAGGCAAGTTGATGTTGCACTGGCATCGCTGAACCGTGATAGGTGCGATAAAGCAAATACGGTGCAAGTAACTTCGCATCCCCAGCAATAAACCCAGAACGTAAACCGGGTAAGTTTGAACGTTTAGACAGCGAATGAAAAACCACGCAATTATGGTAATCATGACGACCCATAGCCGCACACACTTCAAGCAAACCAACGGGCGCAACGTCAAAATAAAGCTCGGAATAGCACTCATCAGAAGCGATGGTAAAACCGTGAATATCCGATAACTCAATCAGTTTTTTGAGCTTTTCTGCTGGCATGACTGCGCCAGTTGGATTGCCTGGTGAGCAAATGAAAACCAGTTGCGTATTTGTCCACACGGATTCTGGAATTGCATCCCAATCACCGAGGTAATTGTTCTCCGCTGTGCAATTGACAAAGTAAGGCGTTGCACCAGCCAGAAAAGCCGCGCCTTCATAAATCTGATAAAACGGATTTGGCATTACCACATACGGTTGTGTTTTGCCTTTTGCTGCAGGTTTGATCACGGCTTGCACAAAGGAAAAGATCGCTTCGCGTGTACCATTCACAGGTAAAACTTGAGTTTCTGGATTGAACTGTTGTAGCTGGTAACGCTTAGTTAGCCAGTCAGCAATCGCTTGTCTCAGTGACGGTAAACCTTTAGTCGTTGGGTAGCTTGATAAGTGTTTAAGATTATCCACCAGTGACTGCTTAACGAATTCAGGTGACTTGTGACGAGGCTCACCAATCGACAGGGCAATATTCGCTAGATCCTTCGGCGGTGTAATGTCGCTAAACAGGCGCGCCAATTTCTCAAAAGGATAAGGGTGTAAGCTGGCTAAATGTTCGTTCATAGTGGCACATCGCTAATCTATATAAGTAAAAGTATATCTCAATGAATCCAAAGTATTAGTTTGGATTCTGTGCATCTAATTCTTGCATGAGTTGTAAGCCAAGTTCGCTTGCCGCGTCATTGTCGAGTGGTTCATCTTTGGTATCAGTCACGAAGAACACGTCTTCAGCACGTTCGCCTAAAGTGGCGATGCGAGCGGTTTTAATATTGATATTCTGTTTGGCAAATAACGCGCCGATTTGTGCCAATAATCCTGGTCGATCAAGGGAGATCACTTCAACGACATTGTATTGATGGACAGTATCTAGCTTGATATTCACTTCACTTGGCACATTGAAGTGGCGTAACTGACGAGGAATACGCCGTTGGGTTAGGTTTTGCGCTTTATTCGGTTGAGACAATACGTCTTTCAGGCGAGCAGTCACTTCGTCGCGGCGTGATTGATCGGTGAGTAAAGTGCCATGACGATCAAGCACAATGTAAGTGTCGAGCGAAAAACCCGTTTTTGCGGTGATGATTCGTGCGTCTTGAACGTTCAGATCCATTTGGTCAAAAACGGCCACTGTGGCGGCAAATAGATTTGCCATGTCATGCGTGTAAATAAAGATCTGTACTGCATCTTGATTGAGTTCACCATGTTCACGCATTTGCACCAGCGGCGTTTCATGACCATGCAACAGAATTTCACTGGTGTGCCAAGCGACTTCGGAAGGGCGTTCACGTAAGAAGTAATCATCGCCCAACTCTGACCAAATCGCCTCAATCGGATCTTGCGCAAATGCACCAGCCAGCAAATCGGAGGCTTGTTGCTTGGTGTCATCAATCCACGATTGGCGATCAATTGGATTATCCAAACCTGAACGTAATACACGGCGTGTTTGATTGTATAGTTGGCGCAAAAGCGATGCGCGCCATGTATTCCACAGCGTAGGATTGGTCGCGTTAATATCGGCAACCGTTAACACATATAGATAATTCAAATGCACCATGTCGCCGACTTTTTGGGCGAACTCAAGTACGATATCTGGATCGGAAATATCTTTCTTTTGCGCAGTAAGCGACATGAGGAGGTGGCTTTTGGTCAGCCAACTGACAATGTTTGCTTCACGTTGAGTTAGGCCATGCGATAAGCAGAAAATATTTGCATCTTCTGCGCCCAATTCACTGTGATCGCCACCGCGACCTTTGGCGATATCGTGGAAGAGCGCCGCGAGATAGATAATATCTTTACGATCTAAACGGTTGTAAATGTAGCTCACGACAGGGAAAGTTTCTTCAAACTTTGGATCGACGAATCGTTGTAGATTACGTAGCAAAATCAGTGTGTGCATATCCACGGTATAGATGTGGAATAAGTCGTATTGCATCAAACCAATGATTTGCCCAAACGCAGGCAAATAACGGCCGAGCACGCCAAAACGTTTCATGGCTTGGAATGTTTCATAGAGATGATGACGACCGCGAATAATCGCCATAAATAGCGCTTTATGGGTTGGATTCTGGCGGAAGTTCTCATCAATCCCATTCGCTGCCAGCATGAGCAATCGCAATGTACGCGCACGAATGCCAGCCACATCATCACGACTCGCCATGAAGAAAAACAATTCGAGAATCGCACTTGGTGTTTCGGAAAAGACCTTATGGTGACGCACAGAAATTTTTTGATTCACCAGCTCAAAGCGTTCATTCAGCGGTGTGATTTTCTGAGGGGTTAATTCTGGTAATTTCGGTTCAATCGCGGTTTCAAAAAAGTAGGCCAGCAGCATTTCATTAAAGGTTGAAACACGCATAGCCGCGCGGTAATAGTCGCGCATAAAGCGTTCAATGATCGCATTATGATGATCGGATTCGACAGCGTCATAATGCATTCGTTCGGCGACAGTCCGTTGATAATCAAACAGTAGTCGATTTTCATTGCGTCCAGTGATGCGATGCAAATGATGGCGAACGAGCCAGAGGAAGTCTTCGCAGGCTTCAAGCTCATTGTATTCAAATTCGCTAATAGAACCTAAATGCACCAAGTCATATAAACGCACGACGCGATAATAGCGCTTGGCAATCCAGCCGACTTGATTGATGTCACGCAAGCCGCCGGGTGCGTTTTTAATATCAGGTTCGAGGTTGTATTCGGTGTTGTGATGCTGCGCGTGACGTGTGGTTTGCTCTTTCATTTTTTGAGTATAAAAGTCGAAGTCAGTCCACGTCTCAGACACAATTCGACGTGGTAATAGACTTAAAGATTTATCCCCAAAAATTAACCGTGATTCGACTAAACTGGTCGCCACGGTCATGTCTTCTGAAGCTTCAATACATTCAGCAACTGTGCGAACACTTACGCCTGGTTCCAGTCCTGCATCCCATAAGCTCGATACAAATTGCGAAACTTGTTCTTCTTGTTCTGGCGTTAATGCTTGATGACTTAACAGCATCACGTCCACATCGGATTTTGGGAGTAACTCACCACGTCCATAACCACCCACTGCGATCAGTGCGATGCCGACGTCGGTAAGACCCTGTTTTTTCCATAAATGGGTGAGTGCATCATCAATCGCATGTGTGCGCGCATGAACGATTTTACGAATCGATTCGCCCGCTTCTAAGCGCTCATCAAACTGTTGCTCAAGTTTTTTTCGCCATTCCACTAATCCGCGGACATGCGTACTTTGTGCAAGGATTTCAGCGACGGAAGGCAAATCTTTGCTAGTCGAATCATCTTGTGGGGCGAGGAGAGCGGACATAGAGCGAAATCTCTCAAAACTGTTGACGATAGAGGGCGTGAGGCTAAATCATAACAGGAAGTTCGAGGTCGTGAAGATAAAAAAGACCCTGTTTAGAGAGTCTTTTTTGAGGTTTTTTCATTAACTGTAGTCAATATTAAACTGACTATAGATATGGCTTAAAAATTAAACATTGAAACGTGACAAATCTTCATTTGGACGTGCAGTCAAAATCTCAATACCAGTCTCGGTCACAAGTAATGTATGTTCGTATTGCGCAGACAATTTACGATCCTTGGTGATAACAGTCCAGCCGTCATTCATTAAGGTGGTTTGCCAAACGCCAGCATTCACCATTGGCTCAATGGTGAAGGTCATACCTGCTTCAAGCTTCATGCCAGTGTTTTTCTTACCATAATGCAGAATCTGTGGATCTTCATGGAACACACGTCCCAAACCGTGACCACAATATTCACGCACCACGCTAAAACGCTGACTTTCAACATAACTTTGAATGGCCGCGCCAATATCACCGACGTAAGAGCCGTGCTTAACAGTTTGCATGCCGCGATACATCGCTTCTTGTGCAACGTCGCTTAAACGTTTTGCCAAAATCGACGGTTCGCCAATGAAGAACATTTCGCTGGTATCACCGTGGAAACCATCTTTGATGACAGTCACGTCGATATTAATAATGTCGCCATTCTTGAGCACTTTGTCGTCACTTGGAATACCATGACAGACCACATGATTCACAGAGGTACAAATGCTCTTTGGAAAACCGCGATAGTTCAGCGGCGCAGGAATCGCGTCTTGAACATTGATGATATGTTCGTGGCAAATACGATCCAATTCAGCCGTGGTAACGCCTGCTTTGACATAAGGCGCGATCATTCCGAGCACTTCCGCAGCGAGCTTTCCAGCGACGCGCATTTTCTCGATATCTTCGGCTGATTTGATCAGTGATGTAGGTTGAATAAAACTGTTCATATCGTGTCAATCTGATTGGAATGTATATTAAAACATGATATAAATACGCCCCCGATTTAGCAATCAGTTTTGCACTTCGTTTGGTAAGTAAATTTGTTGGTGATCTTCTGATTATTAATGAAAATAAAATCAAATGCTTATGTTAGATATTGCTTGAATTAGGACAATAAATCCGCACATATACCGACAATTCGTCTGGGTGCTGGATTTACGAAAACGGTGTTTTAGCGATTTTGGCGACAAAATTTTGCAAAAAACATTTTTTAATTCGTAAACCAGTGGACGAATCGGGTGTATGGAGGCCTAACCCAAACTGAAAAATGCACATCGTGCATAGGTAAATAGATATGGCATCTTATAACGTAGGAATGCGTGATCTGCTAACAGCAGGCGCTCACTTCGGTCACCAGACTCGTTTCTGGAACCCAAAAATGAAACCATTCATTTTTGGCGCACGTAACAAAATTCACATCATCAACTTGGAACATACAGTTCCAGCATTGAACGATGCTCTGAACTACGCAAACCAAATCGCTAGCCGCAAAAACAAAGTATTGTTTGTTGGTACTAAGCGTGCTGCAAGCGCAATCATCCGTGAACAAGCAATTCGTGCAGGTATGCCGTTTGTTGATCACCGCTGGTTGGGTGGTATGTTGACTAACTGGAAAACTCTCCGTCAGTCGATCAAGCGCCTCAAAGACCTCGAAATCCAAGCGCAAGACGGTACATTCGCTAAGCTGACTAAGCGTGAAGCGTTGGAACGTACTCGCGAAATGGAAAAGTTGGAAAAATCTTTAGGCGGTATTAAAGATATGGGCGGCTTGCCTGATGCATTGTTCGTGATCGACGTTGATCATGAATCAATCGCGATCAAAGAAGCGTTGAACCTCGGTATTCCAGTTATCGGTATCGTTGATACAAACTCAAACCCAGATGGTGTTGATTACATCATTCCTGGTAATGACGACGCGATCCGCGCTGTTACTTTGTACGCAAGTGCAATGGCTAACGCGATCATCGCTGGTAAAGAATACGCAGCGACTCAAGGTAGTGCAGCTGCACGCGGCCAAGAAGCTGCTGTTGAAGCACCTGTTGCTGCTGAAGAAGCACCAGCTGCTGAAACTCCAGCTGCAGAGTAATAGATTGCTGTTTGCGTAGTAGCTTTTGGAAATAGATAAGTTGAGCTGTCATCATTTTGTCTAAGTTCAGAACTACTATGAATCGGCTGTCATTAGTCTGACAGCTAAACAGCCCAATCAGTTGATTGGGCTGTTTAGTTTCAAAAGATACGATTTGAAAAAGTAGGCTGTTTACGGCCCATAAATTTTAAAGTTAATAGCTGTATTTAAAGCTAACTATTGAGGAAATGAAAATGGCAGACATTACTGCAAGCATGGTTAAAGAGCTACGTGATCGCACTGGCCTTGGCATGATGGATTGTAAAAAAGCACTCACCGAAGCGGGTGGCGACATCGAAGTTGCGATTGATAACATGCGTAAATCTGGCCAAGCGAAAGCAGCTAAGAAAGCAGGTAACATCGCAGCTGACGGCGCAATCGTGATTGCACAAGCGGAAGGTCGTGCATTGTTGGTTGAAATCAACAGCCAAACTGACTTCGTAGCAAAAGACGAAAACTTCACAGTGTTTGCAAACAAAGTTGCTGAAATTGCTTTGGCAAATAATACTGCTGATGTTGCTGCGATCGCTGCATTGCCATACGGCGATGGTCAAAGCATCGAAGAAGCGCGTGTTTCATTGGTCCAAAAGATCGGTGAAAACATCCAGATCCGTCGCGCTGTTTTGGTTGAAGGCGCAACTTTGGCAACTTACCGCCACGGTCTGAAAATCGGTGTTGTTGTTGCATACACTGGTGGTGATGCTGAAACTGGTAAAGGCATTGCAATGCACGTTGCTGCGTTCAACCCAATGGCAATCAATGCAGAAGACGTACCTGCTGAAGTGTTGGATCGCGAAAAAGAAATTTTCGCTGCTAAAGCACGTGAATCAGGCAAGCCAGAAGCGATCGTTGAAAAAATGATTACTGGTAGCTTGGACAAATACTTGAACGAAGTCACTTTGACTCGTCAAGCATACGTTATCGACAACGAAAAGAAAGTTGGCGACGTACTGAAAGCTGCTGGTCAAACAGTTAACACCGTCGTTCGTTTAGAAGTTGGTGAAGGCATCGAGAAGAAAGTAGATAACTTTGCTGAAGAAGTTGCTGCTGCGACTGCTGCTGCATCGGCTGCTGCAGGCTAATGCGTTAAGCATTTCGCTGTAAGAACAAACCCCGCTTAGTGCGGGGTTTTGTTTTAAGTGATTTTCTTATGCGCCAGATTTGGTGCTATTTAAGGTGAGCTGTTTTAAACATTTACTGTCAGCGTAGTATTCGAGGGCTAGGCCTGTAAGTCCGCCTTTGCTGTAACCTACTTTGGATGCTATTTGTGCGCCTGCATCCTGTGGTATGGCTATCCAGCCTTGGTTGAGTAGACTAGGTTTAATATCATTTATATTTATGCACATTTTTTCGGGTGGACTGGTTCCTAGCGAGCTTGATGAGTCGCTCCAGTTAAATGAAAAAAAATTAAAATTTGGTCCAAGCATATTTGGGATAAATTTTAGTGAAAAATACCAATCAGTACCTGCATGCGTTAGATAGGTTTGTCCTAACATGGGCAACGTTTCCGTTTGTAGCTTGGTTCCAAATGCGTTTTCGATTAAGGTTGCATCAAGATTACCATTAGGTAGCGCAGTCACTTTCAAAATATTGTCCCAAAGTTGTTGGGCTGTAAAAGGATAAGGCGCATTGTATTTAGCATTAGCTGTGGTAGATGTTGGATCGCTTGATGTAGTTGATGTTGGAGATTTTGCAGTTATTATGCTTGAATCGGTTGGGTGAGAGTGACCAATCGGGAGTGTTTTGGATATCTTGTAGCCCATTAGCAATAATAATGTAAGAAATACGATATAAATCCATCCCATTACTTTTTCAGAAGTTGGTGTATGACGTGGTGCACCATAACGATTGTTACCAGCTGTACCTGGCATGAGCAAAAGGTATAAGTAAAATAAGCCACCAACTAGACCGCAAGCGAACGAAATAAAGCTTGAACCCCAAATGTTGGTGAAAGTGGCAATCATATTAATAATGCTGAATGGAATGGGTAATAAGATCCACCAGCCACTGCGGTCCAAATCATGTAATCGGCGAACCTGAAAAATGATGGCATAGACCAACATGATTATGATTGGAATGGCAATTAAACCGAACAAGCCAAAACCTATGCGGAACGGATTGCTTGCAATTGAACTTATGTTTCCTGCTATACCAACGACTACGGCAATGATTGTTAATACAAATATTAATAAAGTCATTACTAGGATCAATGCAAGATTTGCTGCCTGCAGTGATAATCGCCCTAGTCGCCCTTCATAAGAAAATAAAGAGTTGCTAAATGCAGGGAGAGCTGGTGGCTCACTTGGGTGTTGAGCATTTAATGGTTCTGATGGTCTTGGTGATTTCGGTGGCTTTGATAGCCCGCCTGATTTTTTGGGCTCTGGCGGTAAGTATCTTGGACGTCTTGATGGTTCTGAAGATAGTGTGGGTGGAATTTCACTATTATGTGTCATCTTTCTAATAATCCTATTTGTAAGTTTTTAGATTCAACATCCTGTTTTATCATAGCTTTATTGCAAATACTAGCTTCATCCGAGCGTATGCTTGCTAAGTAAAAGAAATTTCTATTACCAAAAAGTGCAATTTCAATAAAAACTATAAATACACAGAAAATCATGCCTGTCGCTGCTTACGTTCACCGCCGCCTTTTGTTACCATGCCTCACCGTAAATTGAAGTTGTTTTACGTAGACGCGATCTAGCATTAAAATGCTATTCAGATTGCGTTTTGTTGCGCCTAAACCTATCCCCAGTTTTATTCTATTCGGAGTGCCCGTCATGACAGAAAAAAGCCCACGCTTTTCGCGAATTTTATTGAAACTGTCTGGTGAGGCATTGGCGGGCAATAAAGATATGGGTATTGATGCTGATATCCTCGATCAAATGAGTTTGTCTATTGCACACTTGGTGGGATTAGGCGTACAAGTGGGTATCGTGGTTGGCGGCGGTAATCTCTATCGCGGTAGTCAGTTGCAAAAAGATGGTTTGGTCGGACGTGTGACTGGCGACCAAATGGGCATGCTCGCAACGGTAATGAATGGCTTGGCATTGCGTGATGCACTTGAGCGTCGAAATATTAAAACCCGTTTGATGTCGGCAATAGCGATCAATGGCGTGGTTGAGCAGTATTCGAGCCGCAATGCGATTCGTTTCCTAAAATCGGGCGATGTGTGTATTTTCGTCGCAGGTACGGGTAATCCATTCTTCACGACTGATACAGCTGCATGTTTGCGCGGTATTGAGATCGAAGCGAAATTGATTCTGAAAGCGACCAAGGTCGATGGCGTCTATAATAAAGACCCGAATAAATTTGATGATGCAGTCCGTTATGAACGTCTGACCTTTGATCAAGTGTTAGATGAAAAGCTGGAAGTCATGGATTTAACAGCAATTTGTTTGTGTCGCGACCATGATGTGCCACTACAGGTTTTCAATATGAATAAACCCGGCGCATTGCTGAGTGTTGTGATGGACGGTAATGAAGGCACACGCGTTGGCAGAACCCTGTAATACGTGACTTGTCACCCAATTTTGATTTAAATCGTGATACGTTTTTTAGTTTTATGTCGGGTGTAAATATCGGCTCAATCAAGAGCAAAGCACTTAAAACAACGTATCCAAAATGAAGGAAATGAATATGTTAAATGATCTTAAAAAAGACGGCGAAATTCGGATGCGTAAGAGCATCGAATCTCTGGAATCAGGCTTTTCACGAGTTCGTACTGGCCGTGCACATCCAGCGATGCTGAAAGATGTGATGGTGCCTTATTACGGTTCTGATGTGGCATTGAATCAAGTGGCAAACGTCGGTGTTGATGATGCGCGTACTTTGGTGGTACAGCCGTTTGAACGCAGCATGACTAGCGCGATTGACAAAGCAATCCGCGAAAGTGATTTGGGCTTAAATCCAATTTCTGGTGACGTGATTCGTGTGCCGCTACCCGCATTGACCGAAGAAACCCGTAAAAACATGCAAAAACTTGCACGTGGTGAAGCTGAAAATGCACGCGTAGCAATCCGTAATATTCGCCGTGATATCTTGGGTGACGTGAAAGATTTGTTGAAAGAAAAAGAAATTTCTGAAGATGATGAACGCCGTACCAGCGATGAAGTACAGAAACTGACTGACAAATACATTGCTGAAATTGAAAAGCAATTAGCGGCGAAAGAAGCCGAATTGTTACAGGTTTAAGCCTCTTGTCAGCGCCAGACTTAGCGGATCGTTCGAAAGGGCATAATCCAAACTTGCCGCGTCATGTTGCGATCATTATGGATGGCAATAATCGCTATGGTCGTCAGCATCATTTACGTGATGGTGGAGGTCATGTGGCTGGTAAAGATCAGCTTGATCTCATCACTCAGCACGCGCGGGAAGTTGGCATTGAAGTGTTAACGGTATTTGCATTTTCAAGCGAAAACTGGCGTCGTCCACCTGATGAAGTCGCGCTGTTAATGCAATTGTTTGAACAAGTTGTGCAGGACCAAGTGCCTCGCATGCTTGAGCAAAACATTGCGATGCGTTTCATTGGTGATCGCTCGAAGATGACGGAGCGTTTGCAGCAGCTCATGCAAACCGCTGAACAAGTCACTGCCCCAAATGCACAAATGACGATGGTTATTGCCATTAGTTATGGCGGCTTATGGGATATGGCGCAAGCTGCAAAGCGGTTGGCGTTGGCGGTGCAAGCGGGCAAAATGTCTGTTGATGACATCGATGAAGTCAGCATGCAACAACAAGTGGAAATGGGTGATTTACCACCGGTGGATTTGTTAATTCGCACGGGTGGTGAGTATCGACTGTCTAACTTCGTACTCTGGCAATCTGCTTATGCGGAGTTGTACTTTACAGATACCTTATGGCCAGCTTTTGACGAAGCGGAGTTTGATCGTGCATTAGGTCAGTTCTCGTTTCGAGAGCGTCGATTTGGTCGGACTAGCGAGCAAGTTTTAGATTTTAAAGCAAATAACCAAATTAAAACCAATAATTTAGATCAGGTAAATAACCATGTTTGAACGGATTCGGACGGGATTGATACTCATTGCACTCGTGCTGTTATGTATGTTTGCGACCACCAATCCTATTCCGATGATCCTGTTGATGATTGTGGTGTTGGCGGTTGGTGCACAAGAGTGGACTAAGTTTGGTAAAGGCGATGGTCAGCCATACAAGTATCCGCTCATGTTTGTTATCCGAATTCAAATCTTTGCTTTTCTAGCTTATTTTACCCAAGAATATTGCGCTGAGACTTGGCCAATTATTTGGGCGATCACGTCGCTATTTTGGTTATCTGCATTCGTCACTGTGCGACGTTACCCAAATGTCGGGATTACGCCGGCTCGTTGGCTACCGTTTATTGGTCCACTCCTTCTGATCGCGACAACGCTGGCAATTTATTCATTATGGTCGGATTCGCCGTGGTGGTTGATGTATCTATTTGCGCTGGTTTGGGCAGCAGATACGGGTGCTTATTTCACGGGTAAAGCATTTGGTAAGCACAAGCTGATTCCTGATGTCAGTCCAAATAAAACCATTGAAGGTTTGGTTGGTGGTTTAGTTCTAGCCGCCATCATCATTGCAGGTGTTGCTTATTATCGCCACCTGATGGACTGGCATTTGGTTGGTTTTGTCGTGTTGTCGATGGTGACTGTACTTGCGTCAGTGTTGGGTGATTTGTTCGAGTCATTACTCAAGCGTGAGGCGAATATCAAAGACTCTGGCACGCTCTTGCCGGGTCATGGCGGTGTATTAGATCGCATCGATTCGATCTTGGCTGCCGCACCGATATTTGCATTGGGATTCTGGTTGGCTGGAGGATTCTAGGAGTGCAGAATCCATTGCAATCTTTAACCACTCTGTCTGCAAAGAAAGAAAAACAAAATGTATGTATTCTCGGTGCCACAGGGTCAATCGGCGAAAGTACGCTTAAAGTTTTAGCGCTACATTCAGCACATTATCAAGTCTTTGCTTTAAGTGGGCATGGTCGTTTAGATCAGCTGGCAGCGTTGTCTGCACGCTATCAGCCAGAATATGTGTCTGTTCCTGCCTCTAAAGGCGAGCAGTTTGCCCAAGATTTAAAGCAACGTTTTCCAAACGCAAAAGTTCCCAATATTGTCGAAGGCGAGGCGGGGTTAAAGTTCATTGCTGAGCATAGCGACGTCGATGTGGTGATGGCGGCGATTGTTGGTGCTGCTGGTCTTGAGCCAACATTGGCGGCTGTGCAGGCTGGCAAGCGTGTATTACTCGCTAATAAAGAAGCATTGGTCATGGCGGGCAGCCTGTTTATGGATTGTGTCCGCAGTTCGGGCGCGATGCTTTTACCTGTCGATTCTGAACATAATGCAATTTTCCAATGTTTACCTGCCGATTATTTCCAAACGACTGAACGGTTTCAAAGCCACCCGTCACGTGCTGGCGTTTCGCAAATTCTATTAACCGCGTCAGGCGGGCCATTTCGCCAATTTGATTTACAACAATTAGAGCGAGTGACGCCAGAACAAGCCTGCAAGCATCCGAATTGGGTGATGGGTCAGAAAATTTCTGTTGATTCCGCGACCTTAATGAATAAAGGCTTGGAGTTAATCGAAGCATGTCATTTATTTGATTTACCTGCTGAACGTGTCACGGTCGTCGTACATCCGCAAAGTATTATTCATTCGCTGGTGCAATATGTCGATGGGTCGACGTTAGCTCAAATGGGTAATCCTGATATGTGTACGCCGATTGCGCATGCATTAGCATGGCCGAAACGGATTGATGCAGGCGTTGCGCCACTGGATTTATTTCAAGTGGCTACTCTGAATTTTGAAAAGCCAGATGAGGTTCGTTTCCCTTGTTTACGCTTGGCGCGCGAGGCTATGCAGGCAGGTGGAACAACACCAGCAGTGCTCAATGCTGCCAATGAAGTGGCGGTTGCGGCATTTTTGGCGAAAACGATCAAATTTTGTGACATTCCTCGCATAATTCAGGCAGTTATTACACAATTACCGATGATTGCGGCGCGCGACCTTGCCACAATCCTGCATTATGATGCTGCTGCACGGCAGATCGCACAGAAAATTGTGCAAACATCTGTGTAGTAAGTTGTTTAAATTAATTATTTTTTTGATTTTATTAGGTATATATAGCCATTTATGAGTGTTTTTCAAATTGTCCTTGCTGCGTTACTCCTTTTGGGTCCTTTAGTGGCAATCCATGAGTTTGGACATTTTTGGGTGGCGCGTCGTTTTGGTATCAAGATTCTCACTTTTTCGATTGGATTTGGTCCTGCATTGCTGAAGTGGCAAGGCAAAGATGGCGTTCAATATCAATTTGCGGCAATTCCATTGGGTGGTTTTGTACGCATGGCCGATGAACGAGAAGGCGAGGTCGCTGAGGCGGATCTACCGCATGCCTTTAATCGTCAGCCTGCACTGGTTCGTATGGCCGTTGTTGCTGCAGGGCCTTTGATCAATCTACTATTTGCCGTACTCCTATTTTGGATTTTATTCTTACCGAAGAGTGAGCAAGTCAATACGCGAATTTGGCAAATTGACCCGAATTCACCAGCGGCAATCGCAGGTTTACAAAAGGGTGATTTGATTACCGCAATCGACGGAAAGCCTGTTCAAGATTTTGAAAAACTGAATTACGCTTTAATTGATCGCATGGGCGATAGTGGCGTGATTAAAATTGATGCCGATCACGCGGGTCAAAGTATTGCTCATCAATTACCCATTAAGACCTTTTTGAAATCAAGTGGTGCGGATGCTTTAGGGCAGCTCGGTTTTTACCCGTACATGCCTGTGATTGAGCCCATCATTGGTGAGGTTCAAGCTGATGGTGTGGGTGCGAAACAAGGATTGTTAGCTGGGGATCGTTTTATCAGTGTTGATGGGCAAGCGGTCACAGATTGGTTAGCGCTCACCCGCGTCATTCATGCACATCCAGATCAAACCTTGTCAGTCGTTGTTGAGCGTAATGGGATACAGAAAACTTTAGTACTCAAGCCTGCAGCAAAACGAGATGATTTTGGTTCAAAAATTGGTTTGCTCGGTGTACTTCCGAAAGTAAAACAAACACAAAGCTACCAAATACCAGCGGAATATAAGCAAGTTATCCACCATGATCCGTTGACAGCTTTGGGGTTGGCTGTTCAAAAGACGTGGCATTTGTCTGCGTTGACGGTGACGTCGTTTGGCAAGATGATTAGTGGTCTTATTGGGCTGAATAATATTTCAGGTCCGATCACCATTGCCAAGGTTGCGGGACATACTGCCGATATTGGCTGGGAAGCGTTTATTGGGTTTATGGCGGTGATGAGTGTGAGCTTGGGCGTTTTGAATTTGATGCCTATTCCAATTTTAGATGGTGGTCACTTAGTTTATTACGCGATTGAAGCCGTGATTGGACGTCCAGTTCCAGAATGGTTTCAACGTGCTGGTTTTCGCGTCGGCATTGCCTTGTTGGGTATGTTGATGATTATTGCTTTATTTAATGATTTAACCCGACTATTTTAATTGAGCATTCGTTTCATTAATTAATAGCGTGTTAGGTTTTCTTAAAATTTTTAGTTTGACGTGGATAATGTTGGCATGAAGCATCCTTTAGCACTACTGCCCTTAACGATTGCGACTTGCATGATGGCGGCAACATCTTCTACTGCATTTGCGGAAGCGTCGTCTTCAAGCTTTGTGGCACATGATATTCGTATTGAAGGTTTGGTCCGTTTAGCACCTGCCAGCGTGTCAGCACGATTACCGATCGCGAGCGGCGATACCATTACCGATGATAAAATTTCTGCCGCTATTCGGACGTTATATGCCAGTGGTGATTTCGATGATGTGAAAACTAGTCGTGAACAAAACGACTTAGTCATTACCGTGGTTGAACGCCCTGTCATTGCATCGCTGACATTGAGCGGCAACAAACTGATTCCTTCGGATGCACTGCTTAAAGGTCTTAAAAGTGGTGGAATCGCGGAAGGCGAAGTGCTCAAACGTGCGTCATTACAAGTGGTCAAAAATGAATTAGAACAGCAATATTCCCAGCAAGGTCGTTACGATGCAGCTGTGAAAATTGAAACGATTCCAAAGCCGAATAACCGTGTTGATGTCGCTTTCAAAATTTATGAAGGCGATGCGGTAAAAGTCGTCAATATCCAAGTCGTTGGCAATTCAATTTTCACCGATGATGAAATTAAAAAAGCCTTTGAAGTGAAGTCGAGCAGTTGGTCATCAATTCTTACACGCGATGATCGTTATGCGCGTGAAAAAATGAGCACAAGCTTAGATAACCTCAGAGCGTTATATTTAAACAAAGGTTATATTCACTACGCGTTGAATAGCGCGCAATTGAACTTAAGCGAAGACAAAAAGAAGATTTTTATTGAAATCAGTGTCAATGAAGGCACGCAATATAAGTTTGGTGAAAGTAAGTTTGTTGGTGACCCACTGTATAAGAATGATGATCTTAAACAGCTGATTATTTATAAGCCAGGCACCATTTATTCACAAGCGCAAGTCACTGCAACCTCACAATTGTTGAGTAAAAAATATGGGAATAGCGGCTATTATTTTGCCGAAATTAATCCAATTCCTGAAGTAGATGAAGCGACAAAGACCGTCACGGTGAATTACGCGATTAACCCAGGTAAACAGGTTTATGTGCGCCGTATTAACTTCAAAGGGAATCAGAAAACTGCAGATAACGTGCTGCGCCGTGAAATGCGTCAACTTGAAGGTTCATTGGCATCCAATGAGAAAATCGATCTATCTAAAGTTCGTTTAGAACGCACAGGGTTTTTCAAAACAGTATCGATTGACACCGTTCGTGTGCCGAATAGTAATGATCAAATTGACTTGAATGCGACCGTTGAAGAACAGCCTTCGGGAAGCAGTAGTATCTCCGTGGGCTACTCGCAGTATGGTGGTATCACTTTCCAGTTTGGTTTAAATCAAACCAATTTCTTTGGTACGGGTAATCAAGTTGGTTTGGATATTACTCGCTCTCAAACTTTAAATAATTACAACATTAACGTCTTAGATCCATACTACACACCCGATGGTGTCAGTCGTGGTTTTAATTTCTATGTGCGTGATACCAAGCTGGATAGCTCTCTCAGTGTCCAACGTTATTACTCGGATGCACAAGGCGCATCGATGACCTTTGGTTATCCTGTTGATGAAAATAAGAGCGTTAGCGCGACACTGAATATCGATAATACGTCGATTAGAACAACGCAGTTTGTTTCACAAGTGGCGCAGAATTATTTAGTTTCAAACGGTGCGGTTAATAAGTCAGGTGATCCTGCAAATCCACTCTATGATAAGGATTTCTTGACGTATAACCTGAGTTTATCTTGGGCTTATAACACGTTGAATCGTCCTGTTTTGGCGACAAGTGGAACGTCACATCAAGTGTCGTTGGATACCACGATTCCTGGTAGTGATGTCCAATATCAGCGTATTAGCTACTCTGGACAAACATATTTCCAGTTACCGTCTCATTACTTTGATAAGTTTGTATTCCGCGCGTATGCCAAGCTCGGTTATGGACATGATTTACCGTTTTGGAAAAATTATTTTGCGGGTGGCTATGGGTCGGTCAGAGGGTATAAAGATTATACTCTTGGACCGCGTAGTGATGGCATTGGCTATACAGCAGCGAATCGAGATCCAGATCCAGAGTCAGTCGGCGGTAACGGTATGATTACTGGCGGATTAGAATTGATTTTGCCGATTCCGTACGCGGGTGATTGGGCTAAGCAAATTCGCCCTGTAATTTTTGTTGAAGGCGGACAAATCTTCGACACTTCTGGTGTTGCGAGTAACGCGACAAACGACTATAAATTCAGTGCCGATAATTTTAGATATAGTGCGGGCATTGGGTTTACATGGATTACCATGATTGGACCTATCGCACTGAGTTATGCTCACCCCCTAAGTTCAAAACCAAATGACCAAATCCAAAAGGTTCAATTTGCGATTGGTCGTGTTTTTTAATAAGTTTCATCGTTTTTTATTCGCATTTTACAAGGAGAAACACAATGCGTTCTTTAATCACTGGTTTAGGTTTGGCGGCAGCAGTTGTGTTGTCACCTGCGGCTTATGCGAATAATGTTGCTGTTGCAGACTCACAGGCTGCTGTTTTGGCGTCAAATGCGGCGAAACAAACCATTGACGGTTTAAACACCAGTTTGAAGTCACAGCGTGAACGTTTGGAACAGTTGCGTAAAGACATTACCGCTATTCAAGAGCGTTTTCAAAAAGACGGTTCGGTCATGAGTGATAAAGACAAGCAAGCGTTGCAAGCACAAGCGCAGTCTAAACTGAATGACTATAATGGTACCGCTGAAGGCGTACAACGTCGTATCGAAGAAGCACAAACAGCGATGCTGAAAACATTAATGCCTAAACTTGAGTCGATCATTGACGACCTTCGTAAAGAAGGTAACTATGATGTGATCGTTGAGAAGAAATATGTGATTTGGGCGTCACCAGCTGCTGATCTGACCAAAAAAATCACTGATCGCTTGAACGCAGCAAAATAAATGATCAGTTTGACGCTAAGGGAAGTAGCGCAACACTTAAATCAACAGATGATTGATCGTGGTCCTGATTCTAAATCAGTGCCTGCGGTCATCTCTGGAGATTCTGAGCTGGTGATCACGGGCTTGGCGTCACTTTCAAATGCCGAGTCTTCTCATTTAAGTTTTCTGGCAAATAGCCAATATCGCGCTCAATTAAAAAACACTGCGGCGGGTGCGATGCTAATAACCCCAGCAGATCGTGATGAATTTAACGGTTCAGCCATTGTGGTCTCAGATCCGTATTTCGCGTTTGCTCAACTCACCCATTTGTTTGATCCTTTCGCTGAAGTAGAAAGAGGTATTCATCCGACTGCGGTGATTTCCGATCGCGCTGTGATTGGCAAAAATGTTTCCATTGGCGCTTTTGTCGTTGTTGAAGATGATGCCAAAGTGGGTGATGGGACAGTCCTGATTTCTTCGATCCATATCGGTCGTGAGAGTATCGTGGGTGCGGATTGTTGGATTGGACATGGTGCAACGATTCATCATGGTTGTCGTCTAGGTGACCGCGTACGCATCCATGCGGGTGCAGTCATTGGCGCCGAAGGTTTTGGTTTTGCGCCTTATAAAGGCCAATGGCATCGGATTGTTCAGCTTGGCCGTGTGATCATCGGTAATGATGTTCGTATCGGTGCCAATACGACGATTGATCGTGGTGCGCTTGATGATACGATTATTGGCGAAGGTGTAATCATCGATAATCTCGTTCAGATTGCTCATAATGTGCAAATTGGAGCACATACTGCGATTGCTGCTTCAACTGCAATCGCGGGCAGTACAAAAATTGGTGCGCATTGTATTCTAGGCGGTTTAGTCGGCGTTGCAGGACATCTAGAGATTACTGATCGTGTGCAGATCACTGCAATGAGTATGATTACGCGTTCAATCAAGGAATCAGGAAGCTATTCATCTGGTTCAGCATTCGAAAAAACAACAGATTGGCGTAAGAATGCTGTTCGTGTTCGTCATCTGGGCGAGACTGCAGCTCAAATCAAAGAGTTGCAACTTGCTCTGAAAAGGTTAGAATTACAACTTGGTAATCAATAGTTACATCTTGAGCCTGTTGACGTGCAGCAAATGTGATAAGCCCAGTAATATGAGCAGTTTGCTGAAAAATTTATTCAAGTCCTCTTCACCTGATACTGTTTGTATTCACACAAAGTTATTTTTATTCGGAAAATTGACCTGCTTCTAACGAGGCTACATCGGTTAAATTCAATAAAAATGTGATAGATAGTGTCAGGTACAAGTAGACATAAATAGCCTAAAATAGTCGCACATAGCCCAGAAGTCTGTTTTTATGAGTATAACTTTTCCAGTCGCAATGCCGATGTATGTTGAAACCATCCGTGAGTTTTTACCGCAGCGTTACCCGTTTCTGATGGTGGATCGTGTTCTCTCCGTAGAGCCAGGAAAGTCCATTGTTGCGATCAAAAATGTCACGGTCAATGAAGAATTTTTTGAGGGACATTTTCCTGGAATGCCGGTTATGCCTGGCGTATTAATGCTAGAGGCGATGGCACAGGTATCAGGAATCTTGGGTTTTATTACCGAAGAAAAGCTACCTGCGGATGGTTTTATTTATTTATTTGCGGGTGTCGATAAGTTACGCTTTAAACGTCGCGTGATTCCGGGTGATACGCTAACCATCAGCGCGGAAATCATCACTTCCAAACAAAAGATCTATAAGTTTGCTTGCCAAGTCAGAGTCGGTGATGAACTGGCGGCAAGTGCTGAAATTATGGTGATAGAGCAGAATTTGGAGATAGCAAAATGAGCTTGGCGTCAGGACAGACCTCCGATTTAATTCCAGAAACTCAAACAGCAGTTCGAGAAAAAGGGAAGGGTCATGCCCCGACTCCAATGAGCATTGATGCAAATAGTCATCCGTTTATCCATCCGACAGCGATTATTGATCCGACTGCACAGATTGACCCGTCGGTTCGCATCGGGCCTTATACCATTGTTGGGCCTCAAGTCACGATTGGTGCGGATTGCAACATTGGCCCGCATGTCGTGATTAGCCGCTGGACACGGATTGGTGAGCGCAATCGTATTTACCAGTTCGCAACGATTGGTGAAGATTGCCAAGATTTAAAATATCACGGTGAAGAAACCTGGCTTGAGATTGGAAATGACAATACCATTCGTGAGTCTTGTACCTTTCATCGTGGGACGACTCAGGACGACGGTCTGACAAAAGTTGGTGATCGTAACCTATTTATGGTTAATACCCATGTGGCACATGATTGCAAGATTGGTAGTGGCAATGTTTTTGCGAATAACGTTGGAATCGCAGGGCACGTTAAAATTGGTGATTCAGTCATTGTCGGCGGCAACTCTGGTATTCATCAGTTCTGCCGTTTAGATTCTTATTCGATGGTTGGTGGAGCAAGTCTGATTGTAAAAGATGTTCCTGCATACGTCATGGTCTCTGGTAACCCATCGAAAGCACACGGGATGAACTATGAAGGCATGCGCCGTCGTGGGTGGGGTTCAGAAACGATTACTGCACTTAAACAGGCGTTTAAGATCGTTTATCGTCAAGGTTTAACCAAAGAACAAGCGATTGAAGCGTTGATTAGTGATGTACTACCGAATCATCCTGAAGTGAAATTGCTGATTGATTCACTGCAAACTTCCGATCGGGGTATCACTCGCTAAGCAATCATTTACAAAGTCATAAACCTAAAAATCAAAAAACACTTGTCAGTGCTTAACTGATGAGTATTTTTTTATTTTAGCAAGGCTGCCTTATCATCACACTGTGCACATTTCGCTGCTTTCGATCACCTAAGTGCTAGATATATTAGGTTTTAATTTTTTTTGAGTTGCTAGCGTAACCAGATTTTTATTTATATAATTGAAAAGCTTAATCAATCAAGAATAAATAAGGAAATGAATTAATATGATGTCATTGCATTTAGCATCTGTGCCGCAAACTGCGATTAAAGAAATTGGAACCAAAGAAATTTCTTCTATTGCTGATGAAGACGCAAGTTATCGTACAAATTTTGAGCATAACGCATTTGAACATTTGGATTTTTTAAACAATATCGGTTTGGGTCATATCGGTCGTGATTCAGACTGGGAAGATGATGGTTATAATATTTTTACGCCAGATGAAGTGAAACAAATGGCTAATGTCTATAAGGATATTGATTTAGCCAAATTGGCAAAAACAGCAGAATTACATTTAAAAGAATATGATCCTGAACTATTAGTGATGATTGTTGAGAAACGTGTGATTCGTATTTTAAATCATGCAGTAGAGCGTGGAGAGTATTTAGTCACCACGTTTGCTTAAAAAATTTCAATATGATCTAGATTTTATCTGTAGCATAAAAAAGCCCACAAATTATGTGGGCTTTTTTATGGGCATTTATCTAATTACTGAAGTTGAATGCTGCCATTCGCAGTCGTGCGAATGAGGCTGTTGCCGCTTTGCACTGTTTGTGCTGGAACAGCATCGCTGGCTTCAAACTTCGCCGCACGCATCATCATTGGATAAGGACGCGGTTGATCGCTGCTGTTGTTAATATTCATATTGACCAGTTCATACTTGCTTGCACCCCAAGCTTGTTGGACTTGTGCAGCGTTTTTCTGGAAAATTTTTGTGATTTCTGTCAGTAATTCATTTTCAACTTTTAGGCGTTGTTCAGTTGATACTGAAAAATTGACAGCTTCGAGTTGCATATTCGATTGCAGTTGGGCAATGAGTTCACTTCCAGCTTTAAAGTCAGTCGTTTTCAGTTGGATTTCAGCGCGACCGCGCCAGCCTGTCAATTTGTTTTTGTCGTTATAAATTGGATAGGTGCTTTGCGTTCCGTTGCTGACGTTCACAGTGGTGTAGGCTTTCGCTAAATCCATTGCACGATTAATGATTTGGGCACTTTCTTTTGCCAAAAGTGTTGGGTTGGTGTTGTTCAACTCAGTATAAAGAGTGGCTTGCATTTGATCATTTTGGACTTCGCGGCTGGTTTCGGCTTGCAAGGTAATGATGCGATGTTCTTGCGTTTCAGCGAATGATGAACCACTGGCAAAGAGCGCAGTTAAAGCAAAAGCAGCAGTCGCCAGTTGTTTCTGACGCTTTTTAGTTTTGAGCTGTGCCAAAGTTTTTGAATGTGCTGACATGAATCTATTCTCCGTTATTGTCGCCATAGTGCGTGAGTGAATATTTATCTAGTGGTTAAGATTAGATGTCCTCGCGCGCATTGTCTGTTGTTTTTACTTTCTTAATCGACTTGGTTTTTGGTTTATCTGTAATCTCAGTTTTATCTGTTTTCTTTACTTCGGTTTTTTCAGTCTTTTCGACTTTTTTGACGACTGGTTTTTCAACCTTGCTGGTTTCTACTTTGGTGGTCTCCGTTTTTTTGGTTTCAGCTTTCTTCAGGACAGCTTTTTTGTCTATAGCTGTAGTGGTTGCATGAGACTTGAGATAGTCAGTCGCATAACCTGCTTCTTGAGTGCCAGGATAGTTTTTTACCAACGATTGCATAAGCGTGATTGCTGTAGCTTGATGATGATCGACATCCGCTAAGGTTGCTACGCGATAGGTTGCTGCTGCCGCTTTTGCTGTTTTAGGATATTGATTCATGACCAATTTAAAGTTACTAGACGCCGCTGCAAAGTTCGGTGGCGTGATCGCGAGGTTGAATTCACCGAGCCAGTAGTACGCATTTGGTACAAATGGACTTTTCGGGTAGTCAGTAATAAATTTTTTCATCGGAGCAATCGCTTGCGCTGCACCGCCAGCTTTGTAGGCTTCATATGCAGCAATGTAGGCGAGCTTGTCTGATTCATCTCCAACGACAGGAGCGGTCGCGTTGTTGGCTACATTACCTGTCGTTGGGCTAGTAGTATTCGTTGTCGTGTTAGTTTGGGCAGCATTCACCGAATCGGTTGAAACAGGTGGCGTCGTACCATTTTGAGATTTTTTCAAATCTTCTTGGACTTGTCCGAGGCGTTGATCGAAATCGACATAACGATTCTTGGTTTCTTTTTGCAGTTGGTCGATGTCGTTGTCGTGGCTTTCAACTTTGCCGCGTAACTGACGGACTTCATCTTGTAGCTTTTGGACTTGTTGGGTCAGTTGCCATAATTGTGAAGTCTGATCGCTGTCGGTACGAGCTGCAATGACTGTTGGAGAGGATAAAGGACGTGATTCCACTGGAATCGCAGCATGTACGTTTGCACTAAAAATAGCGGCTAGACTTATTGCCAAAGTGGAGCTGCTTAAGCTGAGTAATTGCACGAGGTTTGTTGTTTTCAGCGGTGCTTTTAGTGGTCGTTTTTGCATAATAAAATCCAGTTTAAGCAAGTAGTAGGTACATTAATAGCTAAGCTTTCATGAGGTGTAGCGCTTTAAACAACAAAGCCGCGATTGTCGAATATCATATCGCGGTCTATTGTTGCATGTCGTTATAAAAAGTATCGTTTTTAAATATTTTTTTGAATAAGCCTAACTATTTGCATGCTATCCCACAACCATTTCACCTTCCAATGGCGTTGCAAAGACATGCGCAGGTAATTTTGCACGACTCAGAGCATGAGCAAGATCTAACAACGGTTGATTCATGGCTTCATCGGTGAGTTGGAAGGTGCGATGATGAATCGCCAATGATTGTTTCGCCTGTAAATCCTGATGGGCTTGCACCGCATCGGTCGGATTCATATGCATGGCGTGCATCACGGCGCGCGGCTCATAAGCGCCGATGGGTAATAGTGCGATGCGCGGCGCACCAAGGCGCTCACGCACTTCAGTGAAATGCTGGGCATAGCCCGTGTCACCAGCAAAGAACATATGATCGGTCGGCGTTGTGATGGATAAACCACCCCACAGTGCCATGTTGCCGTCTTTGATGCCTCGCCCTGAAAAGTGCTGCGCAGGGGTAAAGACGATTTGGAGGCGATCATCTTTATAAAAGGGAATTGATTCCCACCAGTCCAATTCGATCACGCGCATATGCGCTGGGAGGTATTGGCTATTGGCCAGTCCTGCATAAATCGGCATGCGATCACGACGATAGAGCCAATCGAGAGAAACTTTATCCATGTGATCGTAATGATTGTGACTCAGCAAAACTGCATCAATGGTTGGTAAATCTTCTAAAGCAATCCCCGCTGCGCGCACGCGACGTGGACCTGCGAATGAGGCAGGGCTGACACGCATTCCCCATACAGGATCGGTTAAGAAGTTATAAGGTCCGATTTGGATGAGCACCGTCGCATGACCAACAAACCACATTTTCCAATCGGTGATTGGGGCATTCGGACGCAGTGTCGGAAGTTCTGTGACTGGGATATTTTCTTCCCAGATTGGCCACTGCGCTTTTTTACGACTCAGTAACCACTGGGCAACGTTCATTTCTCTCTTCGGAATGACCCACGGATGACGGAAATGAGTTTTTGTCGCATGCGCAACATCTGGACGCTCAAACACTGGCGTGAAAAGGACGTCGCTGAAATCGATAGGCGTGGCTAATGCGGTTGTTTTGGCAATACTTTCATTCGTCTGTTGATTGTCAATTGGGCGGTTAGCGATGAGAGACTTTAGCATGAAGATTGTTGCTCAATAATTAGGGGAGAACATCAGTTGAGGCGAAACAAAATCTCAATTACGGAATATCTGCCTGAACCATAGCGTAATTTATCGCTATTTTTATCAAGAAATTGCCAGACAATAGTGCGAGAAACTGTGTGATTGGTTGGCTTCTTGTGTGCGTTCGTAATTTCTATTTGGGGGCTTCGCTGCGAATTTAAAGTGCTGTTATTTTTTGCAGATTTATGCATGAATCTACTTGCAAATACGACTTATTTCACTATACTAGCCCACTCAATGGTAGCCCTGCTGGTTACTTCGCAACGTCACTTTGTAAACCCCGCCAGGACCGGAAGGTAGCAACGGTAGCAATTATGACGTGTGCCGAAGCATTGCTAGTGGGGTTGCCACCAGATTCTTAGTGGTTACCTCTCGTGATTCATAGTAGTTATAAAAAATTATAAAAATGTGACAACAATGTTTGTCATCGATACTCTCTGAATCAAACCTTCGCTTTACCTAACGTCTCAATAAAAGCCTATTCGGCAAAGCATTTATTTGATAATCCTGCACGTCTAGCGCATTTGAACAATACGCTAGACGATGATCAATTTTGATTATTGAGCTGGAGTGGCTGTTGCCACAGGCTTTACCGCTTGACTCGCTGTATCACCCTCTGCTTTCGGTTTTTCCTTGCCAACTACAACGACGAGCATTTTGTCTGGATTGACATAACGGACGAACGCTTGATGTGCAGCTTCTGGCGTAACGGCTTCGATTTGTTTCGGATAGTCAGCCATATAGCTATTTGCTAACCCATAAAATCCCATCGCAGCAAGTTGAGACGCAATGCTGGAGTTACTACTTAATGACAAGGGGTAGCTATTGAGTATTCCTGTTTTAGCTTCATTCAACGTGTCGAGTGATACGCCTTTTTGTACGTAGTCACGCAGCGCTTGTTTTGCCACGCGCAGGCTTTCATCCATTTGATCGGTGCGAGTTGAATAGTTAATCATGAACGGCCCATTGCTGTGCATCGCACTAAATCCACTATAGGCACCATAAGTCAGTCCGCGTTTTTCACGCAGTTCTTTCATCAAGATCGCGTTAAAGTCACCGCCACCAAAGACTTCATTACCCAGTGTCAATGCAGGTAAATCTGGATTGTCGCGAGTGATGCCAATTTCGCCCATCAGGATATGAGTTTGTGTCGAATCAAATGGCGCATAGACCGTACGAGCGACTGTCGCATCAGGTTTTGGCAAGGTTCGAGCGTGTTGTCCTTGCGGTAAACTTTGGGTAATGCGTTCTGCTAATGCTTTAGCTTGGTCAAGATTCATTTGACCGACAATGGCAATACTAAGATTGTGCGCAACTAAATAAGTGTCTTTGAATTTGCGAATATCGGCAGGCTTAATCAGCTCAATGCTAGTGAGCGTTCCTGTCGATGGTTGCGCATATGGATGCTTGTCATAAAGCTCTTTCCAGAATCGAATGCTCGCTGTGGTTGCAGGCGAGTCTTTTTGCTGGGCCAGTCCAATGCGATTTTGTTGCATGACGCGTTCATAGCTTGTCTGTGGCACTTGCGCGTCTTTCAGAATAGACAACAGTTGATCGACAGCGGGATTTAACAGATTGCTATCCGATAGCGTCCGTAAATTTACAGTAAACATATCGCGAAAAGCCGCCGCGCCATATTGCGCGCCAAGTCGCTCAAAATTTTCTGAAATTTGATCTGTGGTTTGTGTGGATGTGCCTTCGTCGAGTAGTTGTGCGGTGAGCGAGGCGAGTCCGTATTGGCCTGATTTTAATTCTGTATCGCGTGCAGAGCCTGCATCAAATACCAGTTTGATATCCACAATAGGGAGTTCTGGTGCTTCGACAAACAGAACCCGAGTGCCGCTTTGCGTTTTAAACTCCTGCACTGTCGGTGTTTTAAGCTGACTGATGTTTTCAAATGTTTTTAAACTGTCGAGATGTTTAAGCGACGTGATTTCAGCTGAGGGTGGAGTCGTGCTCGGATGTGATTCTGCATGTACAAATGCAGTTGTTCCCATGCCGATGGCAAGAAGAGAGAGCTTGAGTGTTTTTAGAGTTGATTTCATTGCTTTGCTCCCACTTGCGGACTACTTTTCTTTTTCGGTTTAGCCTTTGAGTCGTGATCAGTTTTGGTATTGTCTGTCGCTTGCTCAAGGGGACGTAGATAGAGCGTTGATAGGCTATCCATCGTTAAGTAGCGTTTCGCGGCATCTTGTACCGTTTGTATTGAAAGCGCATTTAACTTTTCTGGTAGCTCATCAGCCAGTTTATAGCTGAGATTAGAGACTTCGAGAGCCCCAATCAGTTGCGCTTGTCCTGAAATGCTGTCTTGATTAAAGGTCATTTCTGCACGTTGGTTGATTTTGACCCGCGCCAGTTCTTCATTGGTAATGGTTTCAGTTTTTAGTTTTTCTATTTCTTTCAAAACGGCTGCACGTGCTTCTTCAAGCGTGTGGCCTTGTTCAGGCACGGCGGAAATTGAAAATAAACTGCCACCACGACCAAACAAATCGTAATTTGTGCTTACAGCAGCCAGTAAACGTTGTTCGCGAATCAGGCGTTTTTCTAAGTGCGCTGAAAGTCCACCATCCAATACGTCACTTGCAAGGCTGAGTGCATAAGCATCATCAGGTTTAGTGGCTGTTGAAAGGGATGGAACGTTCCATGCTAAAAATACTGTCGGGACTTGAACCGCTGCATGAATCGTCATGTTGCGTTCGCCTGTATGTAGAAATTCATCGACATCAGGACGTTCTGGTACAGGTCGTTTTGGGATAGATCCAAAATATTGTTTCACTTGCGCCATCACATCATTCGGTTGCACATCACCGACGATGACTAATACAGCGTTGTTTGGTGTGTACCACGTTTGATACCAGCGTTTGAGTGCATCAAGTTTGAGTTTCTTGATGTTTTTCATATAACCAATCACCGGATAGCGGAGCGGACTGGTTGGGTAGGCCATGGATTTGAAACGTTCAAACGCCAATGCTTGCGGACTGTCATCGGTACGCATGCGTCGTTCTTCCATGATGACTTGCATTTCTGGTGTGAAGTCAGATTCTTTGAGCTGTAGATTCTGCATCCGATCAGCTTCCATCTCGAGCGCAAGTCCTAAACGACTGGCAGGGTAGAGTTGGTAGTAACCCGTGTAATTCGCTGTTGTAAAGGCATTGGTTTCACCGCCGAAGCGCGTGTTGATGCGGGTGTATTCATCGTTGGGAATTTTGGTGGTGCCCTTAAACATCATGTGTTCAAGCGCGTGCGACAGTCCTGTTTCATCGGCAGTCTCATCGCTGGAACCCACCTTATACCAAAGCTGTGTCATCACGACGGGTGTGCGATGGTCTTCACGAATAATGACCTTTAAGCCATTCGGTAAAAGTTCTTCATAGGTTTTTGCATTGCTGGTTGGCAATGGTGACTGTGTTTTTTGAATCTCGTTTGGAGTTGCCGAAGGTGAGTCTGCATAAGCGGTGCTTATAACCGTGCTAAAAGCGGTTGCAATAAGAAGCGGCAAAAGTTTTAAGGTGAAATATGGTCGCGATGTAGTCCGTTGCATGGCAATGATTCATGAGAATAAAAGAAGAGTCATAGCATAGCGAACACGCGTAGAGTTACCAGTCCTGAATGCGTGTTTACGCGGCATCCGGTGTTGTAAAGTGGTAACAATAGCCCCATTCAAGATGAATCATTTGCTTTCTTTGACTTCTCATCAATTTGAGATGATGTGGCAAACAATTTGAATCCATGGTCATGTTAGAATCCGTCCATTCAATTATTCACCCTTTTGCAGAAAGCAATTATTTGCAGAATCCAAAAAGCGAGCCGACGCAGCATGTCAAACCAAAACTCTAATCCGATGTCGCAATATTCTGGTCTGAATGCACCGCTTATTTTTCCTGAAAAACCTTCAGTTGCTCCGACTGCTGCTGACATTCTCGGTACGAAACCACCCGTGCTGCCGCCAGTTGTGACTCCGCTGCCTGTTGTCGTTGCTCCTGTCATTGAAACGCCATTAGTTGTTGAGAAGCAGAAAGTTCAAGAGCTGCAAACGACTACGAGTTCTAATGTCGACGTAAATGTTGAAGCCTCAGATGCTGATTCTGGTGGTTTCTTTGGTCGGATGAAATTGGGTTTAACTAAGACACGTCGTGGCTTTACCGATAGTGTGGTGAACTTGCTGATTGGCGGCAAAGAAATTGATGATGAGTTGCTTGAAGAAATTGAAACGCAGCTTTTGGTTGCGGATATTGGTGTTGAAGCGACGCGGACAATTGTTAAAAATCTGACTGAACGGACCGAACGCCGTGAATTGATTTACTCCAATGCTTTATACGAAGCCTTGCAAGAAGAACTGGTGACTTTGCTCGCGCCACGTGTAAAAGCATTGCATATTGATCCGAATAAACGTCCTTACGTCATCCTAATGGTCGGTGTAAATGGCGTTGGCAAGACCACAACCATTGGTAAACTCGCCAAACGTCTGCAAGGCGAAGGTAAGAAAGTCATGTTGGCTGCGGGGGATACTTTCCGTGCTGCGGCAACTGAGCAGTTGCAAGTGTGGGGCGAGCGCAATGATATTGCCGTGGTTTCTCAAGGCAATGGTGCAGATAGTGCCTCAGTGATATTTGATGCCTTCGAAAGTGCGCGTGCGAAGGGTATAGATGTTTTGATCGCCGATACAGCAGGACGCTTGCACACCAAGAGCAACTTGATGGAAGAGCTGAAAAAAGTAAAACGTGTGATGCAAAAAATTGATGCGACTGCACCGCATGAAATTATGTTGGTTGTGGATGCGGGCACGGGGCAAAATGCAATTAATCAGGTGCTTGAGTTTGATAGTGCAGTTGGATTAACTGGATTGACCATTACTAAACTTGATGGCACAGCAAAAGGCGGAATGCTATTTAATATCGCTAGCCGCAGTCATGTGCCGATTCGCTTTATTGGCGTCGGTGAAAAAATTGATGATCTGCGTCCGTTTATTGCCAAAGAATTTGTGGAAGCGATGTTCCAGAATGATGAGTAATTCGTTTATATAAGTGAATTTCAGATCAGTAAAACGAAGCTTTAAAGCATTCTAATTAATATCAAAACTTACATTAAAAGATGACTGTCATAAAACGGTCATTTTTTTTGCCTGTGCTTTTTCAGTTTTTAGCTTTGCCAATGCTCCTATATGTATTTTCTGGGATAGTAAGTTAGTTTTTATTATTTTACGTAATAACTGTACATCGTCACAATAAAAAACATAAAGGCGTGGTTGTTGATTTTTATGCTGATATGTATTTGGTTTTGCATTTTTTTTAATTTTTATTGACTCGTATTTTTACCAAGTTGGGTAAGCTAATCTTTTGTGTTCAGAAAGCAAGCTCAGCATTCGGGGTAAATCGGAACCAGTCGCAAGATGAAGTTCTACGAGACGTAAAAATAGAAATTTTTGCTTATATGTTTCATGTGAAGAAAACTGCATGTAAATTGCTGTTTTCTTAATAACAGACAGTATTTATGTGTGTTGTTAGGATGACTTGAACGTGTAAATTGTAAAAATTTCTTCCGAGATGTAACTGAATTTTATTTGCTGTAACTAAACTGTCACAGTTCGCTGCCTATACTTTGCGTCAGTTGAAGGGGACT
Organism: Moraxellaceae bacterium; assembly: GCA_025363155.1. GTDB lineage: Bacteria > Pseudomonadota > Gammaproteobacteria > Pseudomonadales > Moraxellaceae > Aquirhabdus. The sequence continues at coordinate 35,246 of JANYEL010000140.1, read as the reverse complement.
TAACGATTTCCTCACACGTAATACTTATTTTTTTAAGCCCTTGTGGAGTTTTATACATGAAAAAGCTACTTCTTGCTACCTTGGTATCAACACTTTCAATCGGCGCAGCACAAGCTGAAGGCCCTACTGTATACGGTAAAATCAACGTATCTGTTGATAATGTAAAAAGCGACTTAAATACAAAGAGCACCATTGCTGTAGATTCTAATGCATCACGTTTCGGCATCAAAGGTAACGAAAAACTCACTGATAATTTGAGCGCGATCTACGGTATCGAGTGGGGCGTAGTCATTGACAACAGCACCAATAATGTTGCGGGTAATCCAGCTTCTGGTTCAACAGGTGGTAAAGCATCTAATGGCGGCACTACAACTGTTGACTTAAATGCACGTAACCGCTATATCGGTTTGCAATATGATGGTATTGGTGCTTTGAAAATCGGTCGTTCAGATACTTATACCAGAACTTCGCAAAATGGCATCGACAGTTTTGATGACTACGCGAATGGCAACTTGGATATGGCTCAAACGTTTGCTGGTGAAAATCGTATTGACAACGTGATCGCATTTGAAAGTGCTAAGTTCAATTTGGACGGTTTTGGTGCGTTGCAAGGTAACTTCTTAGTGGCACCTAACGATACTTCAGTTCCAAAAGGAACTGGTGGTAAAACTGGTACTAATGGTATTTCTTCTTCTATCGTGTATACCAATAAAGATGCTGGTCTTTACGCATCGATCGCTGGCGACCATAACATCACTAGCACTTGGGCTGCATTAGGCACATTCGCAGCTGCGCCAGCTGGTTCAGCAGTTAAAAACAACACCAACATCATTCGTGTAGTTGGTGGTCTTGATCTGTCAAAAGTTGGTGTTGATGGTTTGAGCTTGAATGCATTGCTTCAACAAGCTAAGCTTGCAGATACAACTGGTTTAACAGCCGATCCAAAAGAAACTGCTTATTTAGTAAACGCAGTTTACAAGTTCCCAGCTTCTGTGTTGGACGGCTTGTCAGCTAAACTTCAATATCAAAACGCAACCACTAAAGACATCACTTCTACTGCTAAAGATGTGAAGATCAGCCAAATTGGTTTTGATGTTGACTACGCGTTCAGTGCAAAAACTAAAGTTTACGGTTTTTATGCAAAACGTAACCTGAAAAACCCGAACAACCCAGCTACATCTACAAGTGGTGTTGATCAAAACTTTGCTTACTCAGCATTCGGTTTGGGCTTAGAACAAAAATTCTAAGATCAACTTAATGGTTTGATTAAAGCGAAACGAGAAACCCACACATGTTGTGGGTTTTTTTATGGCTAAAGCTTAAGTGATTCAACTTAATTGTGACTAAAACAACATATCTTCTCTCAAGCCTTTGCTTTATCCACCCCTGACCGTTAAAATTGCCGATTAAAATGATGATCCGACTCGATGTGTTTGTGCTGCGCGTCGATTTTGGTCACAAAGAGTAGGTAGGGGTAGATAGAGTGAGCTTGATGACGAAGTATATTTTTGTGACTGGCGGCGTGGTTTCTTCGCTAGGAAAAGGCATCTCTGCCGCATCAGTTGCTGCGTTGCTTGAAGCGCGTGGCTTAAAAGTGACCATGACCAAGATGGATCCGTACATCAACGTCGATCCAGGTACGATGAGTCCGTTTCAGCACGGCGAAGTTTTTGTCACTGAAGATGGTGCGGAAACTGATCTCGACTTAGGTTACTACGAGCGCTTCCTGCGCCATTCACGCATGACCAAAAAGAATAACTTCACCTCTGGTCGTATCTATTTAGAAGTGATTCAAAAAGAACGTCGCGGCGATTATCTCGGCGCAACCGTTCAGGTGATTCCACATATTACCGATGAAATTAAACGTCGTATTCATGCTGGCGGCGAAGGCTATGATGTTGCCATTGTTGAAATTGGCGGCACTGCAGGAGACATCGAGTCTCTACCGTTCATGGAAGCGGTACGCCAAATGCGCGTTGAGCTCGGTAGCCGTAATTCATTATTAATGCATTTAACATTAGTGCCTTATATTGCCTCCGCTGGTGAAACTAAAACTAAACCAACACAGCATTCTGTAAAAGAATTGCGTTCAATTGGTTTGCAACCTGATATTTTGATTTGCCGCTCAGACCACCCAATTGGCGAAGACAATCGCCGTAAAATTGCATCATTTACCAACGTTGAAGAACGTGCGGTCATCTTGGCAGAAGATTCGCCAAGCATTTATTTCATTCCTAAAAATTTCCATGATCAAAAACTCGATGATTTGATCTGTGAGAAATTTGGTTGGGATCGTCCACCAGCAGATTTGTCTGATTGGCAAGTTGTTGCAGACGCGCTAGTGAATACCACTGGTGAAGTCCGTGTAGCAATGGTAGGCAAATATGTTGAATTGCCAGATGCGTATAAATCGCTGAATGAAGCCTTACTTCATGCAGGCATTACTCATCGCACCAAAGTGAAGATCGATTATATTGATGCAGAAAGCCTTGAAGTCGGTCAGGCTAATGAAGATTTAGCAGTGCTGAAAGCAGTTGATGCGATTCTGGTTCCAGGTGGGTTCGGTGAGCGCGGTACGCAAGGGAAAATGAATGCCATCCGTTTTGCACGTGAAAATAAAGTGCCGTATTTAGGCATTTGCTTAGGCATGCAGTTGGCTGTGATTGAGTTCGCACGTAATGTTGCTGGTTTGACCGAAGCAACGTCAACTGAGTTCAATCGTCGTACGTCACAACCATTGATTGGTCTGATTACTGAGTGGTTGGATGAGCGCGGTGATTTGCAAACTCGCCATGATGCGTCTGATTTAGGTGGCACGATGCGTTTAGGTGCACAAAAAGCATTGTTAACGGTTGGCAGTAAAGCTCAGAAGATTTATGGCAAAGCTGAAATTATTGAACGTCATCGCCATCGTTATGAAGTCAACGATCGTTATATCGCTCAACTTGAAGCGGCAGGCATGACCGTTTCTGGTTATTCGGCGGATCAGCATTTGGTTGAAGTGGTAGAAATTGGCGATCATCCTTGGTTTGTCGCTTGCCAGTTCCACCCTGAGTTCACCAGTTCGCCACGTGGCGGTCACCCATTATTTGCAAGTTTTGTTGCAGCGGCAATGACACAAGTGAAAGCGCGTCAGGCATAAATAAATTGAGCATCGGTGCACGAGTATCGATGCTTTTTTATGAGAGATTTCGATAACGACGGATCGTCATTCGATCAATAAAAGAGGCGTACGATGAGCATAGAATTAAAAGCCCAATCACACATTACTCTCGGTGATATCCATATGGGTAACGATCAGCCGTTTGTGTTGTTTGGCGGTATGAACGTTCTCGAATCGAAGGATTTAGCCTTTGAGATTGCGGAAACTTATATTGATATCACCACGCGTTTGGGGATTCCCTATGTGTTTAAAGCCAGTTTCGATAAGGCAAATCGTTCGAGTTTAAATTCTTATCGTGGTCCAGGTTTAGAGAAAGGCATTGAGTGGTTGGCTGAATTGAAAGCCAAATACAATGTGCCAGTCATTACCGATATCCATGAACCGTATCAAGCTGAGCCAGTTGCTCAAGTTGCCGATATTATTCAATTACCTGCGTTTTTAAGTCGTCAAACTGATTTGGTTGAAGCGATTGCAAAATCAGGTGCGATCATTAATATCAAAAAAGCTCAGTTCCTTGCACCCCATGAAATGCGCCACATTTTGCATAAATGTTTGGAAGCTGGTAACGATAAACTGATTCTTTGTGAACGTGGTTCGAGCTTCGGTTATAACAACTTAGTGGTCGATATGCTGGGCTTTGATTCAATGAAAGCCATGAATGTCCCTGTGTTCTTCGATGTCACCCACGCGTTGCAAACGCCAGGCGGTCGTACGGATTCTGCGGGCGGTCGTCGTGCGCAAATTTCTACGCTGGCCCGTGCGGGTATGGCAACAGGATTGGCAGGATTGTTCTTAGAAGCACATCCAAATCCAGATGTCGCGAAATGTGATGGCCCATGTGCATTACGTTTGTCTCAGCTAGAAGCCTTTTTGACACAAATTAAACAACTCGATGATCTCGTGAAGGGGTTCTCGGTGTTAGATACGCATTAATACGATTTGGTTTTAAGCAGTTTTATTTGATTTTGAAGTATTAATCATCGTACGCACAATCGTGCGATTTATAAAATCCGTAAGACTTTTCGATCACTTTAAATCGTCGAAAAGTCTTACTTAGTTTGGTTAGCCATTTATTACTGGGCTGTTTATTAAATTCTGGAGCTATACATGACTCAAATCGCCGACATTCGCGCCCGTGAGATTTTGGATTCACGCGGAAATCCGACCATTGAAGCGGATATTACTTTAGCGTCTGGTGTCGTCGGACGTGGTGTTGCCCCAAGCGGTGCATCAACAGGTTCACGTGAAGCATTAGAACTTCGTGATGGCGATAAGTCACGTTACTTGGGTAAAGGTGTGCGTCAAGCAGTTCAAAATGTGAATAGCGACATTCGTGATTTGCTGCTCGACTTCGACGTACGTGACCAAAAAGGTCTGGACGAAAAACTCATTGCATTAGACAACACCGAAAACAAATCAAAACTCGGTGCGAATGCGATGTTGGCAGTGTCACTTGCAGCAGCTCGTGCTGCAGCGACTGAATTACATTTGCCGTTGTATCAACACATCGCGAATTTGCGCGGGCAATCAGCATTGTCAATGCCTGTTCCAATGATGAACATCATCAATGGCGGCGCACATGCGGACAATACTGTTGATATTCAAGAATTCATGATTGAGCCAATTGGTTTTACAAGTTTCAGCGAGGCACTCCGTGCTGGCGCAGAAATTTTCCATAGCTTAAAAAGTGTATTGAAAAAGCAAGGTTTGAACACTGCGGTGGGTGATGAAGGTGGTTTTGCACCAAACCTCCGTTCAAACGAAGAAGCGCTGACTGTGATTATGCAAGCTGTTGAACAAGCTGGCTATAAAGCAGGTAAAGACATCATGTTGGCGCTGGATTGTGCAGCAACTGAATTCTATAAAAATGGTCAATATGTGTTGGCTGGCGAAGGCAATAAAGCGTTCAGCAATTTTCAGTTTGCTGACTATTTGGCAGGCCTTGCGCGTCAATATCCTATCATTTCGATTGAAGATGGTTTGGACGAAGGAGACTGGGATGGTTGGAAATACCTGACCGATATCTGTGGTGACAAAGTTCAGTTGGTAGGTGATGACTTATTCGTAACCAATCCATCAATTCTGCAAAAAGGCATTGATACTGGCGTTGCCAACTCAATCCTGATTAAGTTCAATCAAATCGGTACATTGACTGAAACGTTGGATGCAATCTATCTGGCAAAAGCGAATAACTACACCACAGTGATTTCACATCGCTCAGGTGAGACAGAGGATTCCTTTATTGCTGATTTGGCGGTTGGTACAGCTGCGGGTCAAATCAAAACGGGTTCATTGTGCCGTTCAGACCGCGTATCTAAATACAATCAATTGCTGCGTATCGAAGAAATGGTTGATGCACCGTATCATGGAGCCGCTGAATTCCGTGGTTTAGTTGAACGGTTAAAGGCGTAAGCTATGCTGTCGACGTTCACAGGTCGCCTCCTGATCGGTATTGCAATATTGGTCATCATCTTTCTACAGTTTAAGTTGTGGTTTGGTGAGGGCGGCTACACGGATCGTCATGCAATGGTTGAGTTAACCGAGCAGCAAAATGAGAAAAATCTGAAGCTTGCCGAGCGCAATCGTGTGCTCGGAGCTGAAGTAAATGATCTCAAGAATGGGATGGAAGCGGTCGAAGAACATGCACGACTAGACCTTGGTCTCGTTCGTCCGCATGAAACTTTCGTCCAGCTGAGTGCATTGCCTCCGCCTGTTGCTGTCCCCACGCCAGCCGCATCATGAGCGTTGCACGCTTATGGGCGGTCGTTCCAGCCGCAGGCAGTGGGCGACGATTTGGTGGTTCTACACCGAAACAATATCTCAAATTACACAATCAACTGATCATGGTGCACAGCATCAATCGGTTGTTTGCCTTGCCTTTATTAGGCTGCGTGATAGCAATTTCACCTGATGATGAGCTTGCTCAAACACTCCATTATCAAAATCCATCGCTCTTACACTTTGTTGCAGGCGGTGCCGAACGGATGGATTCCGTGCTGGCTGGACTTGAGTTTTTGCAAGACCGAGCGGCATCAGATGATTGGGTGCTGGTTCATGATGTGGCTAGACCTTGTATCGCAGTGGATAGTCTAAATAAGTTACATGAAACTCTGATTGGTGATGCAGTGGGCGGCATCCTCGCAATTTCTGTGCGCGATACGCTTAAAAAAGCAGTTGATGGCAATATTGTTGAAACAGTAGCGAGGGATCATCTCTGGCAAGCGCAAACGCCGCAGATGTTCCGTTTTGGTTTACTGCGTGATGCGTTGATTGCCGCAAAGCAACAGAATTTCCAAGTCACTGATGAAGCGAGTGCCGTAGAGTTGGCGGGTTTTTCGGTCAAGATCGTTGAAGGTCGAATGGATAATATCAAAGTTACCTATAGTGATGATTTGGCTTTAGCAGAAGCAATTTTGCAGGCGCAAGCTATTAAAAACTAAGTCATTTAAAAAAACACTTGAAATGGTTTTATAGTTTTTTATTTAATATTAATCAATCTGGAAGATACATATGACGAATAAGTCTTACGCAAAAATAGGCGCGGCAGTTTTTGTCGCACTTAGTGCGAGTTGGCTTGGCACTACTTGGTATGGTGGTCAGCAAATCATGAAGCAATATCCCGAAGCTCTCGCCAAGATCAATGGCAGCCAGTTGGGTGCGATGAAATTCGTCATTACCAAACAAGAATCAGGTTTTCTGACCAGCCATGTGAAGTGGGATTTGATCATTACCCCAAATCCCTGCGCGCCGAATGCGACATTCAAAATCAGTGGTTATGATGATATTCGTAATGGATTAATTCCATCCTTAGGTTTTGGACAAGTACAGTCACATATCATCTGGCCTGATGGTGCAAAACCATTTTTGACCAAAATGTTTGGTAAAGACGAGCCGCTGAAAATTAACACCACTATTGGTTTGTTCGGTGCGCTGACAAGTAGAATCACCAGCCCAGATGCGACCTATAAAGATGAGAAAGGTGAGTTCGAGTGGAAGGGCTTGAATGGCAAGATGACGCGTAGCAAAGACGAAAAGAGTAGCGATATTAACTTTGATTTTGCAGGCTTAAACTTGAAGAATAACCAGAAACAGTTTGTTGTTCAATTGGATAAAATTAGCTATGAATCGAATTTAAAACAAGGCGCTTCAGGTCTAGGCTTAGGTAAAGGCGAGTTATCACTGAACGGTTTGAATGTTGAAAAAGATGGCAAAAATTTTGGTTTTAAAGACTTAGAAATCAATTCTGCTACAACTGAAAAAGATGGTTTCTTAGCCGTCAGTGTCAAAACCAAGATCGAGAAGCTTTTACAGAATGGCAAAACCATTGGTCAATTTGATATGGCGTTTAACGCAGATCATATTGATGCCAAAGCACTCAAAAATGTAAATGATCTGATTAAGAAAGTACGCACAGAATGTAAGCCTAATTACGACACTGTTATTCAAGCTGCTCAGCCGATTTTTGCAAAGGGTGTCAATGCAACGCTGAATAATGCTGATATAGAGTTGTTTGGTGGTAAGGCGCATGCAGAGGGGATGGCGAATTTGCCTTCATTGACTGCTGCGGAAGTTCAAGATCCTAAATTGGGTTTGTTAAAACTTGAGATTGACGGAAAAGCGAACTTTACTGAAAAACTCATTTCCGCCATGATAGGGATTATGTTGGAAGCGAATTCACATGGACAACCTGTTGATCTACAACAACAAGCACAAGTCACCGCGAAGATGCTGGAAAAACCATTGAGCGAAGGCTTGATTGTGAAGACTGCCGATGGGTATGCCAGCACTTTTCAAGTCCGCCAAGGTAAAGCGAGTGTGAATGGAAAATCATTGAACTAAGTCGTTTTTTTGATGCTTGAACAAAACGTCCGTCTGCCACTGTGTAGAAGGACGTTTTGTTTTAAAACATGATATTTTAGCGGTTGATGTTATTGTTTCTTATTGATGAGATTGTTCATGAGTCCACTCGATCTACGTATTGGTCAAGGTTTAGATGTACATGCGTTTGGCAATGCGGCTGATGGCGAGCCGAGCTTTGTGACGCTGGCGGGAGTATGCATCCCTTATAGCCATATTTTGCTTGCGCATTCTGATGGAGATGTCGTATTGCATGCATTGTCTGATGCATTACTTGGCGCGTTGGCGTTAGGTGATATTGGGCAACATTTTCCTGATACGGATGCGAATTATAAAGGCGCTGACAGCCGTGTATTGCTTCGCCATGTCTATAAGATTATTCAAGAAAAAGGCTTCATTCTAGTTAATGCTGATATTACAGTGGCTTGTGAACGACCAAAACTAGCACCGCATAATTTAGCAATGCGTCAGAATATTGCTGATGATTTAGGCGTGACGATTGATCGGGTGAGCGTGAAGGCGACTACGACAGAGAAGCTTGGGTTTACTGGGCGACAAGAGGGAATTTTAGCGCAAGCAGTCGTACTGCTTACGCGTGTTTGATAGAAGGTTTAAACCTTTACTACCACATCAAATCATCAGGGATCACATACGCTGCGTACGGATCTTCTTCATCGACTGCTTGGGTTGCAGCAGATTTTTCATTACGGATAACGATCACTTCAGGCGCGCGTTCAGCGATTTTGTCCGCCAGTGCGCGTGGTAGCAGCGGATATTGCTCATCAAGTCGTGAAATGGCAATCCTACCTAAGACGATTTGATTATAAATTTCTTGAGTGACATAAATCTTCTTTATTTTCCCTGCATCAACAAACTGATAGAGCACATCACCAGTCGTGCCTTGGATTTGATGTTGGCTGAGCATTTGACGAATATTCGCGGCAGAAGTTCTTTGTTCAAGTGCGATTTGGCGTTCACGGTTGAGTGCTTGGTCTTTGGCAAGTTTTTCTGCCTGCGCTTGGGCGAGGGCATTCTTGACCTCATCATGATGATGACCCGTTTTTACCGCATGCTGTTGCTGCTGGTTAATCTTCTTCGCTTTCTTGGCATCAACCAGACCGGCTTTTAAAAGTTGAGCTTGTAATGCGTTTTTTGCCATGATGCTAATGTCGATACTAAAGAAATAGATTGAGCGTATTTTAAGAAGGCGTGGTGCCAAAGTAAATCGAATTCAATGAATGCTTCAGTGTGTACGAATTACGATCTGCTTTAACCGATTTTTTTGCCCAAGATCCAATCTGAATGCTAATTTTTCCACGCATGTTATTTTATCAATGAATGATCATGGTCTGCATGATGTTGGCGAAGTGTTACGCCAATTTAAAGAATGTCGCTTCTGATCGTGCGGTAGATTGATGTTGGAGTAATGAGAGATCTTTACGATGTATTTTTTTACTGATGTATTTTTCATTTTATAGACATCGTAGCCTGCTATTTTTTACTCTATCTGGACAGTTAATTTTTTATCGTTAATTGTTGGTTATAACCCAGACAGGTGATAGCCCAGAGTTGTTGTTTCAGATAGTATTGGCAGCGGAAATTACAGTGCTAAATCATTATTTGATTTGGGTTTTGTACTTCTAGGGTGTTTTATGGGTAAGAATAGTATTCATTGCTTCTGATCGTTTCAGACAAGCTGTTTAATTAAATATTAAAAAATTTATGAGGAATAAAAATGACAACGTTTAATGGCACTAATGCAGGCGAATATATCGTGGGGTCTACGAGCGACGACATCATTAAGGGTCTCGCTGGTATCGATCAACTTTATGGAAATTCAGGGAATGATGTCCTAACGGGTGGATTGGATGATGATTTTCTGCAGGGTGATGAGGGTGCAGACACCTATTTCTTCAACGTTGGCGATGGTCAAGACACGATTAATAACTATCAAACTGTTGAAGCGCCAGATAAATTAGTTCTGGGTGTTGGATTCATTGCTGCATATGTGCGATTGAGTCGTGAAGGTAATGATTTAGTCATTACTTTTACTAACAGCCAGAATGACAGTGTTCGCATCCAAAATCATTTTACCGATCCGAGTTACGAATTAAAAATCATTCAATTTAGTGATGCCAGTACTTTGAGCATTGCAACAACAACGCTAACGAATACTCTGTACAGCACAGGTAATGAAGTTGGTGATTACTTACAGGGTTATGATGGTATTGATGTGATGTCAGGTAATAATGGCGCTGATTCGCTTGATGGCTATGGCGGGAATGACATCCTTGATGGTGGTTTAGGTAGTGACAATTTAGTTGGCGGTGGTGGTAATGATACCTTGGTCGGTGGTTTGGGGAGTGACACGTTAGAAGGCGATGATGGTAATGATGCGCTAACAGGCGGTGCAGGTGATGATTCTCTTCAGGGTAACGAAGGTGAAGACACTTATGTTTTCAATGTGGGTGATGGTCAAGACACGATTAATAATTATCAAACTGTTGCGGCAAGTGACAAGTTAGTTCTCGGTGCTGGATTTACAGTTGAAAATGTGCGATTGAATCGTGAGGGCTCAGATTTAGTCATTACGTTTACCAATAGCTCAGATGACAGTGTTCGTATCCAAAATCATTTTTCAGATCCCGCTTACGAGTTACAAACCATCCAATTTAGTGATGCCAGCACGTTGAGCATTGCCACGACAGCCTTGACCAATACCTTGTATAGCACGGGTGGTGCAGTCGCTGATAGCTTGCAGGGTTATGCGGGCATTGACGTGATGTCAGGTAATAATGGTGCAGATTCGCTTTATGGCTATGGCGGTAATGACATCCTTGATGGTGGTGTAGGCAATGATAATCTGATTGGTGGTGTCGGTAATGATATCTTGATCGGAGGTTCAGGTGATGATTCGCTAGAAGGGAATGACGGCAACGACATGCTGACAGGCGGTGTTGGCGACGATTTGCTTCAGGGGAATGAAGGTGCTGACCTTTATGTGTTTAATCTGGGTGATGGTCAAGACACACTTTATAATTATCAAGTAGTTGTAGCCGCTGACAAACTGGTATTAGGTTTTGGATTTACTGCTGAAAATGTACGCTTGAATCAAGATGTGATTGATTTGGTGATTACCTTTACCAATAGTCCGAACGATAGCATTCGTATCGTATCTCATTTTGTGGATACTAACCACGAACTAAAAACCATCCAATTTAGCGATGCCAGCACAATGGACATCTCGTCGGCTAATACGAGTAATACATTCTATACTTATGTGGAGGGAAATAACCGCTCTGATATCTTAGCGGGTGATGCTGGCGACAATAGTCTGGATGGGGGCGGGGGCCGTGATACGCTTTTTGGTGATTCAGGCAATGATGTTTTAGTTGGTGGGTCTGGTAATGACACCTTGGATGGTGGTATTGGCGACGATACACTGACGGGTGGTACGGGTAGTGATTACTTGCGTGGAGATGAAGACAGTGACACTTATGACTTCAATCTCGGTGATGGTCAAGACACGATTTATAATTATCAAAGTGTTGCAGCCGCTGACAAATTGCTTTTAGGCGCTGGATTCACTGCCGAAAATGTGCGTTTAAATAAAGAGGGTTATGATTTAGTCATTACTTTCACGAATAGTCCGAATGACAGTGTTCGCATCCAATCCCACTTTCTTGATCAAAGTTACGAGTTGCCTACTATACAGTTTAGCGATGCAAGTACCTTAAACATCGCAACGACAACGTTGACCAGTACAGTTTACAGTACTGGTGGTGGTGGTGATGATAGATTGCAGGGCTATGACGGGGCAGACCTCATTTCAGGTAATAACGGTGCTGATGCGCTGTATGGGTGTGGCGGTAATGACAGCCTTGATGGTGGGGCGGGCAATGATAGTCTGATTGGTGACTTTGGCAATGATGTCTTAGTCGGTGGGTCTGGTGATGACATACTAGAAGGTGATGATGGCGACGATACGCTGATAGGTGGTGTCGGCGATGATTACATGCAAGGGAATGCTGGCATAGACTTGTATGTCTTCAATGTCGATGATGGTCAAGATACGATTCTTAATTCTCAAGATGTTGTTGTCGATGACAAATTGATTTTGGGTGCAGGTTTTACCGCTGCAAACATTCGATTAAATAGAGAGGCTTATGACTTAGTCATTACCTTTACGAATAGCCCGAATGATAGCGTTCGTATCATGTCTCAATTTGCAGATCCTGCTTATGAGTTACAAACCATTCAGTTCAGCGATGCTAGCACCTTGAACATTGCAACGACAACGCTCACCAATACGCTTTATAGCACTGGAGGTTTGGGAGGTGATAACTTAATCGGCTATGACGGCGTTGATGTGATGCAAGGTAATAGTGGTGCAGATTCGTTGTATGGTTATGCTGGTAGCGATATCTTAGATGGTGGGTGGGGTAGTGATTCGCTCGTTGGTGGTTTGGGGAACGATACCTATATTGTTGATAATGTAGGTGATGGTGTTTATGAAGATGCTAATGAAGGCTCAGATACAGTTCAGTCGAGCATTAGCTACACTTTAGGTGCTGATGTTGAGAATCTCACGCTCACGGGAGTGACTGCTCTAAATGGTACGGGTAATGGACTTGCCAATAATTTAATTGGCAATAGTGGTAGCAATACTCTCACCGGTAATGACGGTAACGACACTTTGGATGGTGGCGCAGGTGCCGACCGCTTGATCGGTGGTCAAGGAAATGATCTCTACATTGTTGATGATGCAGGTGATGTGGTCACAGAAGGTCTGAATAAAGGCACAGATACAGTTCAATCTAGTATTAACTACACTTTGAATGCCAACGTTGAAGCGCTGATCTTAACGGGTACCAGTGCAATCAATGGTACAGGGAATGCGCTGAACAACACCTTAACGGGTAACAGCGGCAACAATACTTTGAGTGGTGGTGCTGGCGTTGATGTTCTGCAAGGAGGCATCGGTAACGATACTTATATCCTTGATGTTGACCGTGATACCATCATTGAGCTAGCTGGAGAAGGCATCGATACCGTCCAGTCTGCGATTAACTATACACTGCTTGCCAACTTTGAAAACCTCACATTAACAGGTACTTCGGCATTAAACGGTAATGGTAATACGCTAGACAATATCCTGGCTGGGAACAGTGGAAATAATACGATCTCTGGTTTGGCTGGTAATGACACTCTGGCAGGCGGGGCTGGTGTTGATATCCTGCAAGGAGGCATCGGTAACGATACCTATATCCTCGATGTTGACCGTGACATCATCATTGAGCTAGCTGGAGAAGGCACCGATACCGTCCAGTCTGCGTTTAACTATACACTGCTTGCCAACCTTGAAAACCTTACCTTAACCGGCACTGCGGCATTAAACGGTAATGGTAATGGATTGAATAACGTCCTAACGGGTAACAGTGGTAACAACATTCTCGCTGGATTCGCTGGCAATGACACGTATGGATTAACCCGTAATAGTGGTAGTGATAATTTTGTTGAGAACGATGCGACTGTGGGCAATACCGATGTACTCCAATTTGCCAGTGACATTCGTGCTAACCAAATCTGGTTCCGAAAAGTGGGCGTAGATTTAGAAGTTGATATTATTGGCACAACGAATAAAGCGTTGATCAAAAACTGGTATCTGGGTTCACAGACGCATATCGAGCAGTTTAAGTCAGGAGATGGCAAAACGTTGACGGACAACCATGTGCAGAACTTAGTAAATGCCATGGCGAGCATGAGTTCTACGCCACCAGCGACGATCAATCTGTCAGCAAGCCAGCAAACTTCATTAAATCCTGTGTTTGCAGCGAATTGGACTTAACTGAAAAGCGAAAATCATAAAGAAGGCTGTCTACGGACGGCCTTTTAAATAGCTATTCATATGAATAAATATGTTTTTATGAGGTGTGCGTTTTCTTGAAGTCCTGAAGTGAAATTTTCAAGCGCGTGCTATTCCACAGCTTTTATTTGCTAGAAGTTTAGTGAATATCGCTCAACGATGAATGCGATTCTGCTCACTTTTTGAGTAATCAGTTTATAGAAGCCTTGACACTTTTGGATAAATCGCTAGAATACACACACTTCGCGGGAATAGCTCAGTTGGTAGAGCACGACCTTGCCAAGGTCGGGGTCGAGAGTTCGAGTCTCTTTTCCCGCTCCAGTTTGGAATCGACCCCAAAATCGATTCTTTTTTTATACGATGATTGTAGTCAATCACTAAATCCCAGCCTATGAGCTGGGATTTTTTATGCCTAAGAAAAAATATAGAAAAAAACATTTCAATTTTGACATCACGTTTTATTTGCTCTTTTATTCATTATCTATATAAGTTTATAACTCAAAAAACACTACTGCTTATTTTAAAACACACTATACGCAGAAACCTGATGCTATAGCAGCGCGCTACATTCTAAAAATTAGTAATGCACTGAAATATAAGTAAAAAAATATTGGCACGTTAATTGACTCTCTAATGATGACTAAACTTAAAACAGTCTTATGACACGACCTAGCGTGTTATTTATTTTGGAGAGCGTAATGAGTAGAAAAATCAGATTGGGTGCATTTATTCCTTCTAATGGTCAGCATGTGGCTGCTTGGCGGTTGCCAGAGGCTTCGCCAGAGCGCTCGCTAGATTTTGATTATGTCAAAGAGTTGGTACAAACTGCTGAGCGTGGTTTATTTGATGCGTATTTTTTAGCAGATGGATTGTCTGTTAACTTTGGTGCATCAGAGAAAATCGGTGTCAGTTCAAAGAGCGCTGGTTTTGAGCCAGTGACATTATTTGCGGCCTTGTCTGCGGTAACTAAGCATATTGGTTTTATTGCGACAGCGTCCTCAACCTATGAAGAACCGTACCTGCTTGCACGCAAATTTGCGTCATTGGATCACATTAGTAAAGGGCGTGCGGCTTGGAACGTGGTGACAACGGCATCTGAATCTGCGGCGTATAATTTTGGTTATGAAGAGCAGCCGCTGCATTCTGAGCGCTATGAACGTGCGCAGGAATATGTGGATCTGATTCAGAAATTATGGGATAGCTGGGAAGATGATGCTTTTGAATATAACAAGGAAACAGGTGTTTATTATGATGTAGACAAACTGCATCACCCAAACCACAAAGGTAAATATTACTCGGTGAAAGGTGCGTTGAATGTGCCGCGTTCACCACAAGGCTATCCTGTGATTGTGCAGGCGGGTTCATCTGAGCCAGGTAAAGAGTTGGCGGGTCGTTATGCAGAAGTGATTTTTACTGCGCATCAAGAGCTGGCGAGTGCGCAGGAATTTTACCGTGATGTAAAAAGCCGTCTCGCTAAATATGGTCGCAGTCATGATGAGTTGCTGATTCTGCCGGGGGTTTCAGCGTTTGTGGGTAGAACTGAAGAAGAGGCACGTGAGAAATATGATCGCGTGACGAAACTGATTCGTCCAGAAGCAGGTTTGTCATTGTTGAGTGCATTAACTGGCGGTTGGGATTTATCGCAGTATGATCTAGATGGGCCGTTGCCTGAACTCCCAGAAACAGAAAGCCAAATCAGTCGTCGTGCCTTGATTATAGATATTGCAAAAAATAATAACTACACCATTCGCCAACTCTATGAATGGGTGGCTGGCGTGCGTGGTCATTGGCAGTTGATTGGTACGGTTGAGCAAGTGGCAGACAAGTTACAGGAATGGTTTGAAAATGGCGCTGCGGACGGCTTTAACGTGTTGCCGCCAACGACACCAGAAGGCTTGGATGATTTTGTCGATTTAGTTGTGCCAGAGCTTCAACGTCGTGGTTTGTTCCGTACTGAATATGAAGGAACAACCTTGCGTGAAAATCTTGGTTTGGCTCGCCCTAAGAATCAGTATGTGCTGGCAAGAAAAGCAGCTAAAGCATCCTGAGTTCGGAGAAATTTATGTTAAGTGTTCGTCAAGCAGATCATGAGATCAATCCGTTTTTTCCAGAACGTTGGTCACCACGTGGCTATAAGCAGACGCCGATTGATCGCGATACGTTGTGGTCGTTTTTTGAGGCGGCACGCTGGTCGCCTTCAGCCTATAACGCACAACCGTGGCGTTTTATTTATGCATTAAAAGGTACTGCGCACTGGGAATCATTGTTCAAAACCTTGTCTCCAGATAATCAGTTATGGGCAGCGCATACTTCAGCACTTGTATTGGTTCTGTCCAAAAAAACCTTTACTCCGCCCGGTAAAGATCGGGCTGTAGATATTCCAAGTCATTCGTTTGATACGGGAGCTGCGTGTGCGCATCTGACTTTGCAGGCTTCGCTAAAAGGTTGGCATACTCGTGCGATTGGTGGGTATGATCATTCTTTGGTGCGCGACAGTTTGCATATTCCAGAGGACTATCATCTGGAGGTGATTATTGCGATTGGGCAGCAGGGCAGTAAGGATCATTTACCTGAATCGTTGCAGGCGCGGGAGCAGCCTACATTGCGCCGCTCTACGGTGACGTTTGTGGCAGAAGGTGCTTTTTCTTTTAAAGAGTGATGATTGTATAAATGCCTGATGTTGATTCTCCTGAGCAACGATCAGGCATTTTTTTATTTAAAAAAGAGATTTCAATATGCAATACCGCAAGCTAGGTCAGACTGATATTGATGTAAGCGTCATCGCCTTGGGCACGATGACTTGGGGTGAGCAAAATAGTGAAGCTGAGGCGCATGCTCAGCTCGATTATGCTGTGGAGCGTGGGGTTAATTTGATCGACGCGGCGGAGATGTATCCAGTGCCGCCGAAGCCAGAAACGCAGGGTTTAACGGAGCGTTATATTGGTACCTGGCTTGCTAAATCAGCTAAGCGTGACAAGGTGTTGGTTGCGACTAAGGTTGCAGGTCCTTCGCGTAAGCTGGCACAAGCAGCGCATATTCGTGGCGGTAAGACTAAGTTTGATCGAGCCAATATCGAAGCTGCGCTGAACGAAAGTTTAACGCGCTTGCAAACCGATTATTTAGATTTATATCAATTACATTGGCCTGACCGTACCACCAATCATTTTGGTGAATTGGGTTATAGCCATGTCGAAGATGAAGATACTGTTCCCATTGCTGTAACCTTGCAGGTTCTAAGTGATTTGGTCAAGGCAGGAAAAATTCGGCATATCGGTTTGTCGAATGAAACGCCGTGGGGCGTTAGCCAGTTTCTGAATATTGCCAAGGATCAAGGTTTAGAGCGAGTGGTTTCTATTCAGAATCCGTACAACTTGCTGAATCGTAGTTTTGAGATTGGCAATGCTGAAATTGCGATTCGAGAGCATGTTGGTTTGCTTGCGTATTCACCGTTGGCATTTGGTGCGTTAACGGGAAAATATCTCAATGGGGCGCAGCCAGTAGGCGCGCGCTTGACGTTGTGGGAGCGTTTTGCGCGATATAAAGCGCCAGCCGCTGAGCAGGCGATTAGCCAGTATGTGGCGTTGGCACATCAGCACGGTCTTGATCCCGCACAATTGGCTTTGGCGTATGTGAATAGCCGTCGTTTCGTGACGAGTAATATTATCGGCGCGACCAATCTGGATCAGCTCAAAACCAATATTGATAGTATTGATTTGACGTTGTCGGTTGAGGTTTTACAGGCGATTGAGGGGATTCATTTGCAGCATCCTAATCCGAGTCCGTGATTGATTTTTAATCCAAAATCAAAAGCACCCCTATCTAAATCTTCCCCCTCAGGGGAAGACTTCAAAGCATGAGCAATAAAAAGGCAGCCATAAAGCTGCCTTTTTTATTTGAATTTTAGATAAAGATATTAATAAGTTAGTCTGTAGTGCTCTATATCTCAAAAAGTGATTTGGTCTTATTTTTTGACGATGTTTGATAATAAGCATGATGTTTGTTATTCAACATAACAGTTGCTTCATATGCATCATATTATGAAAATAAAATAAAAATAACCTTTAAATACAGTTAATTATGTTTTGGCACGCTTGTTGTAATAATAACAGTGAAGGTTTTATAGCTTGATTCTATTTCGCTGATATTAAGAGGTGTTGAAATGACTTCATTGAAAAGTTTTCCAAATGGTGGTTTGCATAAAAAAGAATCTCGTTCTGCAGCAGTGAAGGCGGAACTGGATTATCCAGTGATTGATACTGATATTCATACCAATGAATTTGGCCCATTGCTTGAACAATACATCGAGCAATATGGCGGTACAAAAATTGTTGATGAGTTCCGTCAGCATTTAAAAAGCAGTGGCTTAAATCAACTGGCGGCGCAGTGGTACAACTTGACGCCACAAGAGCGTCGTGACCGTCGTATTCATCGTCCAGCGTTCTGGGCATTGCCAGCTAAGAATACCTATGATTTGGCGACTGCATCGCTGCCAGGTTTGCTTTATGAGCGTCTGGAAGAGCTGGGTACGGACTATGCTGTGTTGTATCCAAACATCTCGTTGTTTCCACAAAACACGGGTCGTGAAGATCTGCGCCGTACCTTAACCCGTGCGATCAATCATTATCATGCTGACATTTATCGTCCGTATGCGGATCGCATCACGCCTGTGGCAACCATTCCTTTGCATACGCCAGAAGAGGGGATTGAGGAAGTTGAATTCGCGGTCAAAACCTTAGGTCTAAAAACCATTTTGATTCCGGGTGCGATTCGCCGTCCAATCAAAGCCATTGCTGATAAGTATCCACCAGAACATCACCGCGAGTTGGGTGGTCATGCACAGTGGTTGGATTTCTTTGGTTTGGACAGTGAGTACGACTATGACCCGTTCTGGGCGAAAGTCATTGAACTGGGTGTGAATCCAAGTACTCATTCGGGCAGCCAAGGATGGAACGCGCGTAGCTCGATTAGCAATTACATGTTCAATCATGTTGGGCATTTTGCGGATGCGTCAGAGGCGCTTGCCAAGTCGTTGTTCTTTGGTGGTGTGACCAATCGTTTTCCACAATTGCGCATTGCGTTGTTGGAAGGTGGCGCGGCTTGGGGTGCGAATGTGTTCACGCATTTGGTTGATCGTTATCAGAAGCGTGGTCGTGAAGCATTGCAGAACTATAACCCTGCGAATTTGGATAAAGAGCTGATTTTCCAACTCTTCCAGCAGTATGGTAAAGACCTGACGAAAGATCGTGAATTTACGCAGGATGAAATCGTCGAATTGGCATTTGGTGTTGGTTTTGGTCGTCGTTTCCAAGAACAGAATCCAAACGAGATTGATGATTTTGCATTGGCTGGTATTGAGAGTGTGCAGGACATTCATGATCGTTGGGTGCCGAATTTCTACTTTGGTAATGAGGCGGATGACCGCACGCTGGTTCATGCGTTTAACTCCAAAGCAAATCCACTCGGTACAAAAGTGAATGCGTTGTATTCCTCTGATTCAGGTCATTGGGATGTTCCAGATATTACCGAACCATTGGCAGAAACATGGGATCTGGTTAAAGAAGGCGCGATTACCGAAGCTGACTTTAAAGCGTTGGTTTTTGACAATCCATATCGTTTCTACACGGCTAACAATCCAGATTTCTTTAAGGGTACTGCCGTTGAAGAAAAGCTGAAAAAGCTGGCTGTAAAGGCGGCAAGTTAATCGCGGTAGCTTCGCAGTAGTTTGATGGTTCTTCTAAAAAATCGTCGCTCGTCAATCAATTGAAAGACAACTTCATTCCCCAGTAGCGCAGGTATCTGCACTGCTGTTGGGGGTGGCTGTACCTTTTTTTGAATTTTTAAGCTTTTTTGAGTTTTATTTTTTACATTTTTATTAGGGGTTTGTGATGAAGAAAAGCATTCTTGCAACATCCGTTGCAGTGCTGATTGCGAGTGGTGGTGCTTCGGCGGCTGATGGTAATACATTGGCTGATCTGCAAGCGCAGCTTAAAGTCTTAAAGCAACAAGTTGATGCGCTGCAACAGCAGCAGAAGCCTGCGGATACGCCAGCTGCGCCTGTGAGTGATTTCTTAGCGACAACGGGCAGTGGTGAAAGTACCAGTGAGAACACGTCGATTCAATCTGCAACGCAGAGTGATCTTGCGGGTTTTCGTACCGATTTGGAAAACTACAAATACGATGATGCGCGTCAATACGAGCGTCAAACCGTGAAGTCTGCGCGTGATACAACCTTGTATGGCACGGTGCAAGTCTTGGCGCAAGGTCAAAGCCAGCCAACCAGCACGGGTAATCCAACGCCAAACTCACCGCGTTATTCGAGCTTTAATATTCCGACTGCGTTGATCGGAGTGCGCGGTAATTTATTTAAAGATTATAAATTTGGCAAGAACCTTGAATACCAATTGTCGTTTAGCTATGCACAGCGTCCAACGACTGCTGGTACGACCAGTGATTTAAACCTTGCGGATGCATTTATTCGTTACAACATTAATTCAACCAATGGCGGTTTTGAAGTTCCAGTTGCTAACGTGACCTTAGGTCAACAGCTGGTTCCATTTGGTCTTGATCCGCAATCTCCAGAAGATTTACGTCCAACCATTAACGTGGCTTATGGCTTGGGGCAGTTGGGTTTATTTAGCCGTCAAAATGGATTGATTTTCCGTGGTGACCTTAAGCCTTATGTGGACTATGGGCAGAACTATCGTGCGCCATTGTTCCAATACGCGTTGGGTGTGGTGAATGGAAATGGCACGAACAAGCTCGATGACAATAAAGGCAAAAACTTTATTGCGCGTGCCGCGTTTACCTTGCCTGTGGATTACAACAGCTTTTTCCGTGAACTGAAATTCGGTGCGTCTTATATCAATGGAAGCAAAAACGTAGCAGCTGGAACAAATGTTCTTAATAGTAGTGGTCGCAATGATCGTCTGGGCTTTGATGTGTATTACAACCATGCACCGTTTGGGGTTACCTACGAATATGTACAAGGGAACACAGACAATGCCACCGCAACCAATAAGGTTGAAACGGTAAAAGCTGAAGGGCAAACCTTCACCTTGTTTTATACCGTGGGTGACCAGTTTTACGACAGTATCAAATCAGCTGCTAAATACGATGACTTCTGGCCGAAATCCATTCAGACCTTCTATCGCTATGACACCTATAACCCGAACACAGGCAATGACGTGGTCGGAATTGCAGGTCATGGCAAGGGCAAGGTCAATATTCAAACGGTCGGTCTGAACTTCTTCTTTGCGCAAACGACCAAGTTCCAACTGGGTCTAAATCATTGGGATTATGAAAATAAAACCCCGACACAAAAAGACTTTAACGAGCTACAAGCTCAGTTTCAGTACACCTTTTAAGTACTTTTTAAATCATTTTTATTGTTGAGAATTTTGAATATGAAACAGATTACACGTCGTTTATTTCTGGCAGTAGCTGCCAGTGTGGCATTGAGTTCTGCATTACCCATCTTAGCGGATGAAGGTAAACCTACCGAAATCCGTTTGGGTGTTCCAGGTGCTGGTGTCGGGGGTAAGCCGAAGGTGGGTTATACCTATGTTGCAACTGGCGCGCTGCGTGGTGTTCTTGAGGATGAGTTTAGGAAAGATGGCATTAAAGTCACTTGGATTTATTTCCCAGGTGCAGGCCCAGCATTGAATCAAGCGTTGGCAAACGGCAAAGTCGATTTCGGTGCGGGTCATGGTGATTTACCGTCGATCATTGGTCGTTCGAGTGGTTTGAAAACCAAGATTTTGTTTGGTGCGGGACGTTTTGGTCCGTCCTATCTGGTCGTTCCATCAGGTTCGGATGCGAAAACTTTGGCTGATCTAAAAGGTAAAACTTTAACAACATTTAAAGGAACGGCTGGACAGTTACAGATTGGTCGTTTTATCCGTAAGTTTGGCTTTACTGAAAAAGATTTCCGCATCATCAATCAGGACACTTATTCCGCGCAAACCTCACTGGCAACAGGGGATATTGACGGCACGTTAACCAGTCCGTGGACACTCGAGTCGCGTGGCGTGGCGAAACGGATTGTTGAAATTCGTGATGACAAGTTCTTGATTGGACCACTGAGTTTCTGGGTCACAGAAGACTTCGAGAAAAAATATCCAGCCATTGTCCAACGTGTTGTGAATCGCTTAATTCAACAAGCGGTGTGGAGCTCGACTGAAGCAAATCGCGATGCGCAATACAAACTCTGGGCGCAGAGTGGTACACCTTATCTCGATTACAAGAAAGATTGGGAAGACTATGCGCTCAAAGATCGCGTCAATCCATTGATTGATCCGTTTTATGTTTCTGCGCTTAAGCGTGCTGTTAAAGAATCTAAAGAGTTTGGTCTGATCCGTCGTGAAGTTACTGTCGATGACTGGTTCGATCCTAAATACTTAAACACTGCTTTGAAAGAGCAACATCTGGAAAATTACTGGCCACAATTTGATGCCAACGGCAACAAAATTCCAGGCACGGGTACAGGTAAATAAATCATCAGGTGTTGGTCTCCAGAAGGCGCTCTCTAAAAGGATACCTTCTGGAAAACCCTTTGTTCTCTTGTAATTATTTGAATGGACAAGGGAATGTTTGATGTTGTTTCTGGTGGATGATGGTTTATGGCTACGGAATTATGGTCACGGTTTTTAGAGAAGAATCGATTTTTATTGAGTTTTATGTTGGTGGCATCGACGGCTGGGCTGGGCGTAGGCACGGCGCAGGTCACGATCTCGCTGTACGCATTGCACCTCCATGCCACAGAGCTGCAAATGGGTTTTATTGCCGCGGCGCAGAGTGTGGGCATTTTGCTGATGGGATTGCCGACAGGTTTATTGATTAATCGGTTTGGGCCGCTGGTGTTGTTTGCAGTGGGTAGTTTGCTCGGTGGGCTGTGGTATGGGCTGATTCCAGTGGTCGGGCAGGTGTGGTTTTTGATTTCCTGCATGGTGCTGGTGAGTTTCTGTATGCCGCTGCGGTTTATCTCGCTCAATACCGTATTCATGAGCAATTTGAATCAGTTGGGTGCAGTTAAAGCAGGTTGGTTTCGTGGTACGCACATGATTGGTTATATGTTGCTTGGGCCAATGCTGGCGGTGTGGTTGCTGAAAGGGTTGTCGTTTAGCGGTTCATTTTTGGTGATTGCACTGATGTTTACGGTGCTGGTGATGTTGTCGCCATTGATATTTGCCAATTACAAGGTAGACGGGAAGGCGGCTCCGAAGCTGAATGCGCGCGCCGTTGTGCAGCAGTTGTCCTTACTGAAAAGGGAAGTGACCTTGCGCTATACCAGCATGTTTGAGTTGTTTGATAGCGCGGTGATGGGATATTTCACGTTTTTTATCGTGGTGATTGCGGTGAAGAATTATGGCTTCAGCTCAGCCCTCGCCGCAAGTTTGGTCACGCTGTATGGCAGCGTCTACATGGCGTCGTTGTTTGGAATGGGTTTGTTTTTAAACCGTCTGGGCGAAAAGTTGATGTACCAATTGGGTTTTGGGTTGGTTGCGATCGGGTTGTTGTGTCTAGCTTTGCCTTTGTCGTCGCACTGGTTATTTGTCGGTTCACCGTTATTGGGCTTAGGTTTGGGAACTTTGAATGTCGTCAATCTTTCTGTCTTTGCGGGCGTGGGGCAACGTGTGGGGATGGCGAATGTGTCGGCGATGTCGTTGACCTTTGGCCCGTCAGGCAACTTGCTAGGCAGTATTTTGGGCGGTTTTTTTGGGCATTACTGGGGTTTGCAGGCTTTGTTTTTTCCATTAGCTGGACTGTTCTTTGGCTTGGTTTGCCTTGTGCAACTCAAACATCCATTTGGACAAAAAACTGCACAAACTGATAATTTTTATAGTGATATTTTAACAAATGTGGATGGTCAATAAGATGAGCGTTCTTGAATACGAAGCAAAAGCTTCATCAGATTCTTTACCCGAAGCGGGACGCGAGTGGCAGTGGTCATTAAAAATTGCCCAGCCATTACAACGCTTGCTGCAGCTTGGTTTTATTTTAAATCGCGTGGTGCTGGGATTGCTGCTTCCCGTATTAGTACTGGCATTGTGGTACCTCACCTATAACAAACAATGGCTCCCCGAGCAGATATTACCCAGTCCAGATTTGGTATGGAAAACGTTTATAGAGTTGAGTCAATCCGGTGAATTGCCGACGAACTTATTGATCAGTTTAAAGCGGATTGGCTACAGCGTATTGGTCGGTGGTTCAGTAGGGCTAGTCGTGGGTTTTGCCATTGGTCTGTCACGTCGCGCTTATGAATATCTCTATCCAACATTCAACTTAATCGCGCAATTTCCAGTTGTAGGCTGGATTCCTTTACTGATGATTTTCTTGGGTATTGAGGAGGGTTTGAAAATCGCAGCGATCTCATTGGCTGTGGTCGTGCCAGTCATGGTGGCGACGTATAAGAGCGTTTTAAACGTGCCGCCACATCTACTGGAAGTTGCGCGTGTCTATGAGTTCAGTCAGTGGCAAGTGCTGAGAAAAGTCATTGTTCCTAGTGCATTACCAAGCATCGTCGGCGGTCTGCGTCAGGGCATTATGCAGGCATGGTTGGCGCTGGTGTTTGTCGAGTTGCTCGCGAGTAGTGAGGGGATTGGCTATCTGATCGTGTGGGGCCAACAGCTGATTCAGCCCGATATTGTTTATATGTCCATTATTGTGATCGGCGTGGTGGGGTTCTTGTTGGATAACGTATTGCACTGGGTTGAGCGTCATTTTAACTCATGGCAACGCAAGGCTTTTTAAGGGGTATCAATCATGTCATCAGTCATCATTAGAAAATTCAATTGGCGTGGTCTATTGATCCCAGTCCTGTTTGTGGTGTTGTGGAGTGTCGCTTCGGCATTGAATTGGGTGAATCTAAAGTTGATTCCTGCACCAGTTCATGTGTTGTATATCGCTTGGAATAGCCTCATTACGGCGGAGTTCTGGCAGGGTGTCGGTGCAAGTTTACTGCGGGATATTACGGGGTTTGTGATTGGTAGTATTTTGGCAATTTCGTTCGGTGTGCTAATTGGTACATCGAAATGGGCGAACTATGTATTTGCGCCGAGTTTTAACGTACTCCGTCAGGTGTCGTTATTTGCATGGTTACCGTTGATTACCACGTTTTTAGAGTATGGCAATTCAGCAAAGATTCTATTCATTGCGCTCTCGGTATTCTATCCAGTTGCGCTGCATACCATCGAAGGTGTGCGCAATATTCCCTTGAATCAATATGAAGTTGCCAAGGTTTATCAATTCAGTCTCTGGCAGTTGCTTCGCAAACTGATTCTGCCATCGGCTGCGCCGCAAATATTTGTCGGTTTGCAACTGGGTCTGATTTTCGCGTGGTTAGCCGCCATTGGTTCAGAGTTTCTACTGGCTAATTATGGGGTGGGTCTGGGCAATATCATCATTCGTGGTCGTGCTGGGTTGAACGTTGGGCTGATTGTGTTTGGTTTGGTCTTTATTGGTCTGATTGGTATTGCCCTCAATGCGCTGGCAACGCGTTTGGAGCGTCGATGGTTAGCTTGGCGCCAAGTAGGCTAGGAGAAACATATGCGTATTGATAAAGATTTATATAAGACTTTCACGCCTGTGGAATGGTTGCTTGCCAGTGTTCTGTTTATCGGTGCTGTGATTGCCTTGACTGGTTGCAGCAAGTCTGGCGCTCCGCAAAAAGGTGACACCGTCACTGAGCTGCGTTATCAGGCGGCTGCTGGCATGGTGACGTTGCCAGAGCTGGCAGAAGATTTGGGTTATTTAGCACCATTAAAACTGAACTATGTGGGCAGTGTGCAAGGTGGACCGCAGGATATTCAGGCGTTGATCACAGGCGCGGTTGATTTCGCAAGTGCGTTTAATGGGGCGTTTGTCAAAGCAGCTGCGGCGAATGTAAAGCTCATTTCGGTGATTGGTTCCTACGGTAGTGATCAAAAAAGCTGGGCTGGCTATTACGTTCTGGCTGATAGTCCGATCAAAAAAGTTCACGACCTGATTGGCAAGAAAGTCGGGGTGAATACGCTAGGCGCGCATTTTGAATTTGCATTAAAGGATTACCTTGCGCGTGGTGGTTTGACGCCTGCCGAAATTCAAAAAGTTGAATTGGTGGTTTTGCCACCCGTCAATACCGAGCAAGCCCTTCGTGCCAATCAGATAGACGTGGCAGTGCTGCCGTTTATTTTGCGTGATAAGGCGCTTGAACGCGGAGGTATCCGCCAGATATTTGCCGACACGGATATGTACGGAGATTTCACCGCAGGAACCTATGCCGTGACGCCGAAGTTTGCCAAAGAGCATCCTGAGGCCGTACGCCAGTTTGTCAGTGGGACTGCAAAAGCGATCGAGTGGGCTAAAAGTACGCCTGAAGATCAAGTCAAAGCACGTTTGGTTGCCATTATCAATAAACGTCATCGCAATGAAAGTACAGGTTTGGTGCAGTACTGGCATAGCTTTGGTGTAGCGGAACAAGGTGGTTTAGTGACTGCTAAACAGTTCCAGCCTTGGATTGATTTGATGGTGAAAAATGGTGAGCTGAAAGCAGGCGAAGTGAACGCTGACAAACTATTTAGTAATGATTTTAATTCTTACGCGAAAGCGACTACAGCAAAAGCAATAACAGGAGAAAAATAATGAGCAGCAATTTACGCATCGCAAATGTCTATAAATCATTTCCCGCCAAGAAAATAAAGGGTTCAAAGGAAGCGGTTGATGACTTTGTAGCGGTTGAAAATGTGAGCTTGAATGTGAAGGCGGGTGAGTTCCTCGTCATCGTTGGGCCAAGCGGTTGTGGCAAATCTACCTTGCTGGATTTGCTGGCAGGATTGACTGCGCCAACGAGCGGCAAGATCACGATTGATGACAAAGTCATCACGGGGCCAGCGTTAGATCGCGGCATTGTATTTCAGCAATATGCCTTATTCCCATGGCTCACATCGCTGCAAAACATTGAGTTTGGCTTGGAAGCGAAAGGCATTCCTAAAGCCGAACGAACCAAAACCGCACTGCATTTTTTGCAGTTGGTCGGCTTAACTGACTTTGGTCATCATTACCCAAGTGAGCTTTCGGGCGGCATGAAGCAGCGCGTGGCGATTGCGCGCAGTTTGGCTTACAACCCAGATGTGTTGTTGATGGATGAGCCTTTTGCCGCACTCGATGCCCAAACACGCGAAACGCTTCAGGCTGAACTGGTCAGAATTTGGCAGCAAACGGGCAAGACCGTTATTTTCATTACGCACAGTATTGATGAGGCGATTTATCTCGGGCAACGCATTGCCATCATGACCTCAAGACCGGGTTGCATTAAGCAGATTATCGACGTGCCTGCTGAGTTGCGCAGTAACCATGAAGATGTACGTTCAAGTCTGGCATTTGGTCAGTTGCGCCATGAAATCTGGACGCTGTTGCGCGACGAAGTGTCTAAGGCACAAGAACAAGAAAAACGTCACCAATTGGCAGCGTCATAGCGCATTAAATTTTTCTTTTAATTGATATTTGGAGGACAGCGATGTCTAGCTTAAAACAAACTTTGGTCTTACCTAAGACTACAGATAAATCACCCCAATTTGATTTGTCATTTATTTATGTCGCGTTTAAACGCTCGATTGCTATTATTCTTTTTTTGGCGTTGTGGGAAGCGTTGCCACGTTTCGGTGTCGTCGATGCGGCGTTTTTACCGCCTTTATCGGTGGTCTTGGTTGCAGGGTGGAATCTGATCTTGAGTGGGCAATTACTCATTCATCTCGAAGCCAGCTTGCTGCGTTCCATTACCGGCTTTCTAGTGGCGATTATCGTTGCGATTCCATTAGGTCTGCTGATTGGCTGGTATGGAAAATTTTCTGATTATATTAACCCTCTGCTGGAGTTGTTTCGCAATACGGCAGCATTGGCTTTACTCCCTGTATTTATCTTGTTTTTAGGGATTGGTGAAGCGTCAAAAATCGCACTCATCATCTATGCCTGCACGTGGCCGATTCTATTAAACACCATCAGTGGTGTCCGCAACGTTGATCCGCTATTGATTAAATCAGCGCGGACGATGGATTTAAGTCCGATTAGTTTATTCCGTAAAGTCATTTTGCCAGCATCTGTGCCAACCATTTTTGTCGGTATTCGGATGGCTGGGGCATTCTCTGTTTTGATCTTGGTTGCCGCAGAAATGGTCGGTGCAAAAGCTGGTCTGGGCTACCTGATCAACTATGCGCAATATAACTTTCAGATCCCTGAAATGTTCTTCGGCATTATTTGTATCACCGTGGTTGGGCTGATTTTTAACTATGGGCTGTTATTGATTGAGAGACGTTTGACGAGTTGGAAATCATCTGCTCGATAACGCTTGATAGTAATGAGCGACAACAACACAAATAGTCAGGCGCGCGAGGTCGGGATTTTAAAATGTATTTAAAGATGAATATTAGAGCGATAAAACAAGCGACGATTTATGGCCTTGCGATCACATTGTTGTTGTTGCTTGCGGCCTATAGTAAACAGACGTCGGTGAGTGCGGCGAATAAAGGTGATTTAGAGAAGCTGACTTTTAACTATCTAGGTTCACCAGGCACAGTGACACCACTGGAATTGGCGGAAGATTTGGGTTTTCTTGCACCGATCAAACTGAATTATCAAGGCGTCTCAATCGGCGGCCCGCAAGGCATTCAGTCTGCACTACAAGGTGATTCTGACATCAGTAGTCAGGCTTTTGTCGGTTCCGTCGTGAAGATGGTTGCAAGTGGTGCGCCGGGTACAGCTGTGATTGCTGCATACGGAACGTTTAAGGATTTATACACGGGTTATTATGTTCTGGATAATAGTCCGATCAAAAGTGCACGGGATCTGATTGGTAAAAAAGTCGCAACCAATATCATGGGTGCGCAGGTCGAATACATGTTTCGTGACTACTTGAAACGTGGTGGTTTAACGCCGCAAGAAATTAGCCAAGTGACTTTGATCGTCGTGCCTCCTGGCACGGGTGAGCAGGCCTTGCGCCAGCATCATGTCGATGTTGCACCCCTGTATGGTCCTGCGATTGATCGGGGCGGGGTGAGAAAGCTATTCCAAGATTACGACCTGTTTGGTGATCTGACCACTGGCGCATACGTCATGTCCAATCGTTATATCGCAGCGAACCCGAATACCACGCGGAAAGTCGTGGGAGGCATTGCTCAAGCGATCGAATGGTCACGTAGCCATCCAAAAGCAGAAGTCATTGCGCGGATGCAAAGCATCATTAAGAAGCGCGCGCGCGGTGAAAATGATGCCATGGTCAAATACTGGAATGGCTGGGGAGTTCCAGCCACAGGTGGTCAATTTAACGATCATGAATTCCAACTTTGGATTGATTGGCTGGTTAAAGATGGACAGTTCAAACAAGGTCTGGTGACTCCGAAAAAGGTCTATTCCAACGCATACAATCCTTATGCAAATAAGTGATATATGAATACGTAATCTGCATCAGTTTGAAATATGAATAACTAAGCAAGATTAGTTATTTCTGTTCGGTGTTGGATTAATGCAGTATGACTGCTCAAGATTTACTGAGTAGAGCGGTCTTATGTCTGTATTAATTCATCCCGATTCGCGCAAACTGATTCGATCAGAGCGCGCTGCTGCTATGGTGTATGAAGATGGCAAGTCACGCGAATTATTGGCCAGAATCGGGCAGATTGCTCCGAGTCAGGCGAGCGTTTTAATTATTGGTGATACTGGCACAGGTAAAGAACTGGTGGCACGGCATGTTCATACGTTGAGTAATCGACGTGATGCGCCGTTTGTTGCCGTGAATTGCGGTGCGTTTACCGAGTCACTGGCTGAAAGCGAATTGTTTGGTCATGAGAAAGGTGCATTTACTGGTGCAATCAATCACAAAATGGGTTGGTTTGAGGCGGCGAATCATGGCACTTTATTTCTTGATGAGATTGGTGACTTGTCATTGTCTCTTCAGGTTAAGTTGCTTCGCGTGTTGCAAGAACGCGAGATATATCGAGTGGGTTCACTCAAACCGATCAAGTTAGATGTACGTGTGATTGCTGCAACCAACGTGCGTTTAGAAGAGTCCGTACAGGCTGGGAAGTTCCGTGAAGATTTGTATTACCGTCTGAATGTCGCGTTGCTGCGCGTTGCACCGTTGAAAGAGCGGACGGGTGATATTCTGCCTTTGGCATACCATTTTGTAGAAAAGTATTGCCAGAGATTGGGCTATCCACACCCGACTTTGAGTCCGAGTGCGGAAGAGAAACTGCTGAAATACAATTACCCAGGCAATATTCGCGAACTGGAAAATGCGATTCACCATGCGCTGTTGGTTTGTAAGAATAATCAGATTCAGGCTACGGATTTTTGCTTTAATTCATTGTCATCTTCTTTGAATTTAAGACAAATTTCAGATTTGGAAAAGAGTACAGCGATTGTTCCAAGAACAGATTTATTGCCGAAACAGTTGTTGCAACATGCGTTATTAAATTTGTTTGAGTCATCGCACTTATTGTCCGATGAAGTGCTTGATCGAGTGGTTGAAGAAACCACCATTTCGGTGGCCTATGAATTCTGTAATCGAAACCAGATACAGACTGCAAAGCTGCTGGGAATTAGTCGTAATGTGGTGCGTGCACGTTTGGTTAAATATGGTTTGATTGGTGACGGCGCTGGCGCAGGGCTTTCTTTTGATAGCACGATGTTGATGAGTTAACGACTGATATTGAATGCAATGACATTGCAGACATTGCAGACATTGCTGACATCGGTTGTGTAGGTCATTTCATTGTCAATTTTAGGTTGTTGATCTTTGTGAAAAGTATTGTGAATAGCGACTGTGAGTGATCGGGACGAGAAGGGTACTTTTCGTTCCTTAAAAAATTCGAATTATCGGCTGTGGGCAACGGGTGCATTTGTTTCCAATATTGGAACATGGATGCAGCGGATTGCGCAGGATTGGCTGGTCTTGACGCTGCTTACCCATAACAGTGCTTCTGCTGTGGGCATTGTCATGGCTTTGCAGTTTGGGCCGCAAGCGTTCTTATTTCCCTTGACGGGATTCGCTGCAGATTACTTTAATCGCAAAACGATTTTGATCATCACACAAACGCTCATGGCATCTCTGGCTTTGGGTTTAGGCGTTTTGACGCTCACAGGTAATGTGCAACTTTGGCATGTGTATGTGTTTGCGCTGCTGCTTGGGTGTGTTACCGCCTTTGATGCGCCAGCCCGACAAACGCTTGTTTCTGACATGGTTCCTGAAAAATATGTGTCTAATGCGGTCGCTTTGAATGCAACGTCATTTAATGCCGCGCGTATGATTGGGCCTGCAATTGCGGGTGTACTGATTGCAGCGGTCGGTTGCGGCTGGGTATTTTTAATCAATGCATTTTCGTTCGTTGCAGTGCTCGGTTCATTATTGCGATTGCGAACATCTGAGTTTAATCAGCGTGATAAAGCGGTTAGCAGCAAAGGCAGTTTGATCGAAGGACTGCGTTATGTTTGGCATCGACCTGATTTGAAAACAGCCGTATTTATGCTGTTTTTGATCAGTACCTTTGGCTTGAATTTTCCGATCTTTATTTCGACGATGACCGTCTCAACCTTCCATATCGGCTCTGAGCATTTTGGTGGTTTAATGTCGATGATGGCGGTGGGTTCGGTGATGGGGGCGTTGCTCGCCGCAAAAAGAGAAAAACCGCGGTTAAGTTTGCTCTTGATCGGAGCAGCTTTATTTGGGGTGGGCTGTACCTTTGCTTTGATGACGCCTAATTATATGTTGTTCGGGGCGACGCTTATTCTGATTGGAATCGCGGCACAAACCTTTACCACATCAGCCAATAGCTTAATGCAGTTGTCGGTTGAACCTGCCATGCGTGGACGTGTGATTGCGATTTTTCTCCTCATTATGCAGGGCTGTACGCCGATCGGTGCACCAATCGTTGGTTGGGTTGCAGATCATTTCGGGCCACGTTGGGCGCTGGGAGTGGGAGCATTTGCAGGGTTTGCGGCATTGTTGGTTGGGCTTCAATATATGGTGAAATATCGAAATTTTCAGTTCTCTATTCGATTTAACGGTATTCGTTGGCAGGTTGATAAACCCGAGTATTAAGAGAAATATACTAAGATAATATTTAAGTTTTTTTGATGAAAACAATGTGGTTAATGTTTTTTTTTGCATTTGTTGGGATAATCATCATTAATTTAAAATAATAAAGTTAATGCTGATTTGTCTTGTCTTATATATTAAAATTATTATTTTTTTTGTATTAGGTAACTGAATTTTGTGAATTTGAGTCAAATTTTCTTGGCATAAGAACCAAACAAACTTGTTAAGACAGATCGGTTACCAAGCAAATCGATAGTGCTCAAATTTTCGTGGTGGAATGACAAGTTGATCATCAGGCAACCGACTAAAGTCTGTCAAAATATCATTGCGAACCGCAGTCAAACGGACATCTTCACGATGGCGTGGATGGGGCAGAGTGACTGGAACAATCCGCTTAATCCGACCTGGATTTGGCTGCATGACTACAACGCGATCACCTAGAAAAACCGCTTCTTCGACATCATGCGTCACGATGATCATGGTGATTTTTTCGGTTTGCCAAATGCGCTGTAATTCCTGTTGCAAATTAGCGCGTGTCAAAGCATCTAGCGCACCAAATGGCTCATCCAATAACAAGATATTAGGACGATTCACCAAACTGCGAGCAATCGCCACACGCTGACTCATGCCGCCAGATAATTGAGATGGAAACGAGTGCTGAAATGCAGTAAGACCCACCAATTCAATATGCTGATCAATGGTTTCGTCTTGCTCTGCTTGGCTGAGTTTGCTGTTTTGCAGTGCAATACGGATGTTATCCCGTACCGATAACCACGGAAATAGGCGATGATCCTGAAAGACGATCCCACGATCTAGGCTAGTTCCTTCAATGGCTTTGCCGTCAATGGTAATGCTGCCTTCAAAGGATTCTTCTAACCCAACGAGCAAGCGTAGCAGAGTCGATTTTCCGCAACCGCTGCTGCCCACGATGCTGATAAATTCCCCAGCTTTAATATCGAGCGAAATATCCTGTAGAACCTGTAAAGGCTGTTCTCCAGCACGCGTAAATTTTTTGTTGACCTGTGTAATATTCACCGCGCCAACAGCATGTTCTGTCATTTGCGTTTACCTGACTTTTAAAATGTTTAGATTGGCTAGAGCCTTACAATGTGGCTAAGGAAACTTCAGTGGCTTTAATCAAAACCACAACTTCGCTACCGACTTTTAAATCCAGATTTTTGACAGAACGGGTGGTAATGACTGAGGTAAATAAGCCAGCAGGCGTTTCCACATCGACTTCGCTGACAACAGGGCCGTCAATAATTTCTTTCACAACGCCTTTAAATTGATTACGGACGTTAATAGCAACAATACTCATGAACTTTACCTTTGATACTTTTAATAAGATTTCAAAGAGTAGGTTATTTAATATTTAAAACAAACAAAGAAGAGTTGATATTGATTGAATAAAAAATGATGAAGATTTTTATTATATTTAGAAGTGGTAGTTTGATTACATGGCAATCAAATTTAATAGTCATCTTGCGCATTATTCATCACCGCCTTACTACAAGTCTGCCCATCAAATCCCCGATACTGCAAAAACCGCAATTGCCGCGCTTTTTCCTTCGCTTCTGTTGGGAGTTCTGCACCAAATTTTTTCTCGCGTAATGCACGTGCTAATGCTAACCAATCTGTTTCTTCTAAATTTTCCTGCGCCAGTTCTGGTGCAACATTGCGTTCGCGTAAGGTTTGCTTAACTCGAGCTGGGCCGCGACCTTTACGGACGTTTGCACGCACAATCATTTCCGCCATGCGTTGGTCACTTTGGTAATTCTGAGTTTTAAACTCTTCAACTATGGCGGCGACTTCGACAGGGTCGGCTTCAAGTTCTAACAATTTTTGTTTGAGTTCTTGCTCTGAGTGTTCACGTCGCCCAAGGATGGCGAAAGCAAGTCCACGTAGCCGCGCACCTGTCGGTGGTGGTTTAGGTGTTGAAGTAGCATTCTGCTCATTTACAGCATCAGGTGAATCATCCGTCATCGGATCATTGTTCTTCGGCTTAGGTGTGTAAGGTTTGCGTTGCTTCCATTGCATCAAGCAATTCCTTCATTGTTTTAGATGATCACAAATTTCGATGACAAAAAAGCGACCCGAAGGTCGCTTAAATGTTGACGGATTAAGCGTCGAGTAATTCTTCTGGCATTGCTTCTGCTTCAACTGCTTCTGGCTTGGCTTTTGTCAATAAACGTTTACGCAATTCTTTGTCGATTTCTTCAGCAACCGCTGGATTCTCTTCAAAATAACGAATCACGTTGTTTTTGCCTTGACCGATCTTAGCGCCGTTATAGGCATACCAAGCACCAGATTTCTGGACGATTTCTTCTTTTGCAGCCCAATCCACGATTTCGCCAAGACGGTTCGTGCCTTGACCATACATGATTTGGAAAAGTGCTTCGCGGAAAGGCGGGGCAACTTTGTTTTTCACGACTTTTACTTTGGTTTCTGAACCGACGATTTCATCGCCTTCTTTGATTTGACCAATACGGCGAATGTCTAAACGAACAGACGCGTAGAATTTCAATGCATTACCGCCAGTCGTTGTTTCTGGGCTGCCAAACATAACGCCAATTTTCATACGAATCTGGTTAATGAAAATCACCATACAGTTTGAACGCTTTGCATTACCAGTAATCTTACGCAATGCTTGGCTCATCAGACGTGCTTGCAGACCCATGTGTGAGTCGCCCATTTCGCCTTCAATTTCAGCTTTCGGTGTCAGCGCAGCCACGGAGTCGATGACGATGATGTCAACCGCGCCAGAGCGTACCAACATGTCGGCGATTTCAAGTGCTTGTTCGCCATGATCTGGCTGAGAGATCAGCAGACCGTCAATGTCTACACCCAGTTTGCGAGCGTATTCTGGATCGAGCGCATGTTCCGCGTCGATAAACGCAGCTGTGCCGCCAGCTTTCTGGCATTCAGCAATCACTTGCAATGTCAGTGTCGTTTTACCAGAGCTTTCTGGGCCGTAGATTTCAACGATACGGCCTTTAGGTAAGCCGCCGATACCAAGAGCAATATCAAGTCCAAGTGAACCTGTAGAGACGGCTTCAACGGCTGCAATGGCGTTGCCATCACCTAGACGCATGATGGTGTTTTTACCAAATTGTTTTTCGATCTGACTTAAAGCGGCATTAAGCGCCTTACTTTTGTTGTCGTCCATTCAAAGCCTCAATCAAACGATTATTAAACGTGGGGGATAAATTTATGATGTCGGCAATCATACTATAGTCGTGATAAAAAACATGATCGAAACGCGTTTTGTGACAACTTTTTACGAATGATTTTTTCGT
>JANYEL010000107.1 GCA_025363155.1 Moraxellaceae bacterium | reverse complement strand
CGTGACGAAGGCGCAACTGGTCGCGGTGGTAAGCCGAAAGCGGGTATGGCTGGATTTACCGTGTCAAATCTGAATATTCCTGATGCGCTGGAGCCGTGGGAAGATAAGCTAGGTGCGGAATACGGTAAGCCATCACGTATGGCATCTCCACTGCAAATTATGATCGACGGCCCAATTGGTGCGGCTGCATTTAATAATGAATTTGGTCGTCCGAATCTCTGTGGTTATTTCCGTACGTTTGAATTGAACGTCAATGACAATGTGCGTGGTTTCCATAAGCCAATTATGTTGGCTGGCGGTTACGGCAATATTCGTCCAGATCATGTTGAGAAGTTACCAATTGAACACGGCGACTTGCTGATCGTGCTTGGTGGCCCTGCAATGCTCATTGGTTTAGGTGGCAGCGCAGCATCGAGTGTCGATAGCGGCACGATGGGCGAGCAACTTGATTTTGCTTCGGTACAACGCGAAAACCCGGAAATGGAACGTCGTTGCCAAGAAGTTATCGACGCTTGTTGGGGCTTAGAAGAGGCCAATCCAATCGTGTCAATTCATGATGTCGGCGCAGGCGGTTTGTCGAATGCAATGCCTGAATTGGTCAATGACCATAAACTTGGCGCAACTCTGAATTTGCGTAAAATCCCGTCGCTTGAAGCGGGTATGTCGCCAATGGAAATTTGGTCGAACGAAGCACAAGAACGTTATGTTCTAGCGATTCGTCCAGAGTCATTGAAATTGTTTGAAAGCTTGTGTGCGCGTGAACGTTGTCCGTTTGCCGTATTGGGCGAAGCGACTGATGTTCGTCATTTAACTGTGACAGATCCACATTTTGAAAACAGCCCTGTTGATTTGCCAATGCAAGTCATGCTCGGCGGCGCACCGAAAATACAACGTCAATACGAAGACATCCAACGTGTCGGTACGAAATTCGACGCAAGTTCTGTTGATCTGAAAGACGCGATTTTCCGCGTACTTCGTCATCCAACGGTTGCAAGCAAATCATTCCTCATCACCATCGGTGATCGTTCGATTACGGGTTATGTAGCACGTGATCAAATGGTTGGTCGTTGGCAGGTTCCTGTTGCCGATTGTGCGATTACCGTGACTGGTCATCAATGTACCACTGGTGAAGTGATGAGCATGGGCGAGCGTCCACCAGTTGCTTTGCTGAATCCAGCTGCGTCAGCACGTTTGTGCGTTGCGGAAGCGATTACTAACTTGGCTTCTACGCCAATCGACCATTTGGGCGATATTAAATTATCAGCAAACTGGATGGCTGCTGCAGGACAACCGGGTGAAGATCAAGCGTTGTTTGAAGCGGTTCGTACCATCGGTATGGAACTTTGCCCAGAACTCGACATTGCAATTCCAGTCGGTAAAGATTCATTGTCAATGCGTACCACTTGGCAAGATGATAATGGCAATGAAAAAGCTGTCACATCACCAATGACTTGTATTGTCACTGCGTTTGCACCTGTTCTTGATGTTACGTTGCATGTAACACCTGAATTGCAAAAAGTGAATGAAGAAAGCGTTCTGGTTCGCGTTGATTTGTCACGCGGTAAGTTCCGTCTAGGCGCGTCAGTACTGACTTTGGTTTATAACCATCTCGGTGAAGTGACTGCTGATCTCGATGACGCGAGCGATTTGAAAGCGTTCTTCAATGTGGTTCAAGATTGGACGAAGCAAGGTAAATTGCTGGCTTACCATGACATTTCTGATGGTGGCTTACTGGCGACTGTTGCTGAAATGATGTTTGCAAGCCGTCTCGGCGTAGATCTGACACTGGGTCAAAATCCAGTGGTTGAATTGTTTGCTGAAGAAGTGGGTTGTGTGGTTCAAGTTCGTCGTAACGACTGGACTGAACTACAAGCCAAACTCGCTGATTCACCGCTTGCGAATGCCGTTTCTGTGATTGGTACTGTCAATGATTCTGACACGCTCACTGTTGCTGGTTTGAGCTTACCGCGCGTTGATTTGCAAACTGCATGGGCAAAAGCAAGTCATCAGATTCAACGTCTACGCGACAATAGCGATTGTGCCGATCAAGAGTTTGCACTCATTAGCGACAAGTCACATCAAGGTTTGATTGCAAAACCAACCTTTGATTTGAATGAACCAATTGAAGCACCGTTCTTGAATTTGAGCCAACCAAAAATGGCGATTTTGCGTGAGCAAGGCGTCAATGGTCATATTGAAATGGCTGCGGCGTTTGATCGTGTTGGTTTCTCAACCTACGACGTTCATATGAGCGATTTGCTGGCTGGGCGCGTGCGTTTGGATGATTTCCAAGGACTCGTGGCTTGTGGTGGCTTTAGTTATGGCGACGTGTTGGGTGCTGGCGGTGGTTGGGCAAAATCAGTGCTTTACCATGCAAAATTGCGCGACCAATTTGA
>JANYEL010000103.1 GCA_025363155.1 Moraxellaceae bacterium | reverse complement strand
GTGCGTAGGTTTCGTCGTTTGCGACTATTAAAATGCAAAATTGATTTACGAGAGATAATGCGCTCTCGACATGCATCGAAGAGTTTCACAACCAGCGTCGAAGCCAGAACATCCCCAATGCGGTGATCATAGCAGAAAATCTTATTTTTTGTTAGGCTGTCATGTAACTACTCATAAACGCTACGGTTCTCTATTTTTATAGATCAGAATAGGAGCCTCAAACCATTAAAAGATCCAAAATCGCAAAATACAACTCTGCGATTGCCATAACCAGACTCAAGGATGATGCGACATGACTTATTTACTTGCACTCGACCAAGGTACAACGTCGAGCCGAGCAATTGTTTTTAATGAACATGGCAACATCATCGCTTCCGCACAACAAGAAATCACACTCTCAACGCCCCATGCTGGCTGGGTTGAGCAAGATGCGCAAGAACTGTGGCAGAATCAAATCGGTGTCGCTCAACAAGCTATCGCAAAAGCCAATTTACTCGCACAAGACATTGCCGCTATTGGACTGACGAATCAACGCGAAACCACCATTGTTTGGAACCGTAAAACGGGTCATCCGATTGCCCCTGCCATCGTTTGGCAAGATCGACGCACTGCAGATTGGTGTGAAGAATTACGTCTTGCTGGTTATGAACCACTCGTCAAACAGCGGACTGGACTACGTCTCGATCCCTACTTCAGTGCTGGCAAACTCGCATGGTTACTCAACAACATTCCGAATGCACGCATCGAAGCTGAACGCGGTGAACTGGCTTTTGGCACAGTCGATTCATGGTTGCTTTGGAATCTCACACATGGCGCACGTCATGTGATTGATATGAGTAATGCATCACGTACGCTGCTCATGAATATCAACACCCAAAAATGGGATGACGAGCTCCTTGGATTATTCAATATTCCAAGAGAAATATTGCCAGAAATTGTGCCTTCAGGCGGCTTGATTGGCGAAACAGCCGATGGTTTGCTCGGCAGAAAAATTCCCTTGACTGCCGCACTGGGTGACCAACAAGCCGCATTGTTCGGACAAGGCTGTTTTACCCAAGGTATGGCCAAAAACACCTATGGCACAGGCTGTTTTATGTTGATGAATACAGGTAATCAAGTACAGGTCAGTGAAAATCAACTCCTCTCCACGCTCGCATGGCAGACCCCGAATAAAGTGACCAATTTCGCGCTGGAAGGCAGCGTCTTTATGGCAGGTGCAATTGTGCAATGGCTACGCGATGGACTCGGAATTGTGCAGAACAGTAGCGATGTCGAACAGCTTGCCAGTCAAGTCCCTGATACGGATGGCGTGGTTTTGGTGCCCGCATTTACAGGACTTGGCGCGCCGTATTGGGATAGCGAAGCGCGGGGCATGTTGACAGGAATGACACGCGGAACCAATCGTTCGCATATCGCGCGTGCAGCACTCGAAGCGATTGCCTTTCAAGTAGCCGATGTACTCGCCGCCATGCAGCAAGATGCGCGCGGCCCCCTCACTGAACTTCGTGTCGATGGCGGTGCCAGTGGCAATGATATGTTGATGCAATTCCAAGCCGATATGTTAGGCGTTCCAGTTCTTCGTCCAGTAGTCAGAGAAACAACAGCTTTGGGCGCTGCTCTCATGGCGGGATTGGGTGTTGGGATCTATAACTCTACCGATGAACTGGCAGGACTTTGGCAACTTGAAAGACGCTTTGAACCGTCCATGTCGCAGGCTGTACGTGATGAATATTTAACCCGTTGGCACCAAGCTGTTGCACGAGCACGGAGCTAAAAACTGCCTAATCTTTATTAGTGCACCATTTTAATGCACGGATACCAACTTGTAACAAATAATATTGTTTATAATTTACAAATACTTAAATAAGTATTTCAAATTATTTCTGTCATATTACTGACACAAAGTTTGACAATCCACCAAAGAGCGCATACGATCGAATTGTAACAAATAATGTATTCAAGGTTGTACGGCTACAACCACTCTTGGAGAAGACAGATGAAAAAAATATTTCTAGCAACAGCAATCG
Organism: Moraxellaceae bacterium; assembly: GCA_025363155.1. Taxonomy (GTDB): domain Bacteria; phylum Pseudomonadota; class Gammaproteobacteria; order Pseudomonadales; family Moraxellaceae; genus Aquirhabdus. The sequence goes on along the minus strand of JANYEL010000103.1, from coordinate 15,275 downwards.
CAGCATTATCAATCAGCGCAGCTCAAGCATACCAAGTCGAATTGAACGGCAATGGGAACTATCAAAGTGTCGACGTCCCAGGTGGCAGCAGCGAAATTTTTGGTCTAGATGCGAACGGTACTTACTACTTCAATCAAGTTAGCGGTCGCAGTGGCCCACTCGCTGAAGCAGCTTTTGTTGAACGCGCAAGCAACGTCAATGCATCATACAGCTATGCTAAAAATGATGATGTTAATGTAAAAGTAAATGATTTCAATCTTGGTGGCGAATTCTACGTTCCAAACAGCGACTTTTATGCTGCTGCAAGCATTGGTCGTAACTATACTAAATACAAAGGCTTCAAATCAGTTGGCGAAACCAACTACACTGCTGAAGTCGGTCTACTACCAATCACTAATCTATTGATTGCTGTTGGTGTTGCAGGCGTGAACAGCAATAATAACGATGAAACAGATCCAACCATCCGTGCAAAATACCTGACTAAGCTGAACAACAATGATGTTAACTTAGAAGGTAATGCTCAATTTGGTGACAACAGCGATCACTACGGTGTTTCTGGTGACTACTACTTAGATCGTACTTTAAGTGTTGGCGCATCTTTTGATCTTAATACTTTTGATCATGCAGATGATGACTACGCTTTTGGCGTCAATGCTCGTAAATTTATCGCTCAAAACATCAGTGTTCAAGGCGGCGTAAACGTCGGCAAGATTTCTGATCACGACACTTTCGGTTTAAACGTAGGCGGCACTTACCGCTTCTAATACAAGTTTCAACGGATTAACTTAAAAAAACCGCCTCTCACTTGAGGCGGTTTTTTTTGCTTTCAGTGGCTTGTCTCTGCTTCTAAATACTCTAAATAATTGAACGCGGCATGATTCGACTCGCCACACATTTCCAGTGATGGCATCAGCGATGCACAAACTTGCGGACGGCTGGGTAATCCAAAAATCTGACATTGGTTTAAGTCATTGAGTTGAACGCAACGCACACCTGCTGGCTTACCATTTGGCATATCAGGAATTGCACTACTGATACTCGGCGCAATACAACACGCACCGCAGCCAGCACGACATGAGAATACTTTAGCCTCGAAAACGGTATGCGTCGCTATGACATTAATAGACATAAGAGGCGATTGCCGTTGCAATCAATTTGTTTTCATTGTTATGTAGATTCATCCGCATCGTGCAGCCTTTACGTCCCATTCGCAGAGGTTCCGCAGTCGCTATAAATTGGCTACCACGACCTGGTGCAAGATAATCCACACGCATATCCGTTGTCGCTAAGTGCGTCACTTGGCGAATACGATCAGCCAGCTCGCCTTTACCACTGCGATAAATCTCTGCCATTGCTACGATACCACCGATACTGTCCAGTATGGTTGCTGCGACCCCACCATGCAAAATCTCATAAACGACATTGCCAATGAGGTTATTATTCATATTAATCACGCCTTGGATTTGCCCATCCACGACGCGCATCTTCATCCCGCAGTGATGAAAAAACGGCGACTTGTTGTAGGCATTACACAGTTGATTAAAAATGATTTCTGTTGGAAATATATCGGCTGAAGCCATGGCGAGGTTAATTGAACCTGTCCAATGTTTGGCCTTTTGGTCTGTGCTCGATTCAGTGGACTGAGATTGATTACTTGGATCATTAAGATCTGCTTTAAAGGGCTTATCTACATCTGTCATCAATCAATCTTCCTCAATCGCGCAAATCAGGTTTAATATAGACAACTATACTAATGTGAAAAACAGTGCAATAACATGACTCGAACGTTTAATCGCGCCGCCTTTCCTGCCACTCGCTTACGTCGCCTGCGTAAACATGACAATGTACGCGACATGGTCTGTGAAACCATTCTACTGCCACAACATTTAATCGCGCCCGTTTTTGTCCTACCTGGACATAATAAACGAGAACCGATTCAGAGTATGCCAGGCATTGATCGCATGTCGATTAACCTCCTCGTCAAACATGCCGAAACCTTGCTTGAGTTAGGTGTCAGCAAAATGGCACTCTTTCCTGTCACCCCCCAAGCTGACAAAAGTGCAAGCGCAGAAGCAGCATGGCGCGAGGATGGATTGGCGCAAACAGCAATTCGAACACTGAAGAAAAAACTACCCGAGATGGTCTTGATTAGCGATGGTGCGCTAGACCCTTATACCTTAAGCGGTCAAGACGGACTCACCGATGCCGATGGTTATGTGATGAATGACGCCACTGTCGAGGCGCTGGTAAAACAAACTTTAAGCCATGCTGCCGCTGGCGTAGATATTATTGCGCCGAGTGACATGATGGATGGTCGTATCGGTGCGATTCGCGCAGCATTAGAAAGCAATGGCTTTATTCATACTGCAATCATGGCGTATTCCGCCAAGTTTGCTTCCGCGTACTATGGCCCTTTCCGCGATGCGGTTGGCAGTGCGGTCAATCTTAAAGGTGGACACAAAAAAAACTACCAAATGGATTATGGCAATCGCTTAGAAGCCCTGCATGAAGTCGCACTCGATTTACAAGAAGGCGCCGACATGGTCATGGTCAAACCAGGTCAACCTTATCTCGATTTAGTCCGCGAAGTAAAAGATCAATTCGGCGTGCCAACCTTCGCCTATCAAGTCAGCGGTGAGTACGCCATGCATATGGCCGCAATTCAAAATGGTTGGTTATCAGAAGCAGTAATTCTTGAATCCTTAATCGGATTCCGCCGAGCAGGCGCGGATGGGATTTTGACGTACTTTGCGGAAAAAGCGGCAAGGATGATTAAAGAAAATGGTTAAAAAAAGCATAGCTCATTGAGCGGAATCGAAATGCGCAGTTGTTGGAAAATGCCTGCGTATATGTTCACTTCGACTCTGCTCAGTGAACTTACTTTGCAGAACTTAAAGCTTCGCCAAAGCCTGCGCCAAGCCAGCTGCTTTGGTTTCACCCACCACACGACCCGCCTCTTGTCCCTGCTTATAAAAGATCAATGCAGGTGGACCAAACAGATTGAGCTTCGTTAACACCTCTTTGCTGTTTTCATCACTGTTGGTCACGTCTAACTTCACCCGCGTCCAACCTGCCAAGCCTTTGATATCTTGCCCACTGAACAACTCACGCTCCATGATGCGACAACTGACACACCAGTCCGCAGTCACATCCACTAGCAATTGAGGATGTTGTGTCTGCCAAATAGCTAACTCAGCCAAGCTATGAATTTCAGGCGCTGATTGAACCGCAAGTGATTGCTTCTTAAGTCCTGCCAATGGATGCCAAGGATCCGTTTGTCCAGCGGCAACACCAGCCAACTGCACCAACCCCCAGCCTGCGATCACCACCGCACAGACTTGCGTCACAAAGCGTCCACGACCTGCCCAACGCCAGAACCAAACCGCGATCGCCATGGATAATGTTGCCCAGAGCAAAAGCATCAATGAGCTATCAAAAGCACGATTCAATAAGATTAATGCAACGCCGAGTAACAATAGACCAAAGCCCTGACGCACCCAATTGAGCCACTCACCCGCTTTCGGTAAGAAGCGACCTTCGGTTGCACCGAGAATCATCAGCGGCACACCCAATCCAAGTCCGAGCATAAATAAGGCGATAGCACCTAACAGCGGACTACCGACTGTAGATACAGATAGTAAGACACCAGCCAAGGGTGCTGAGACACAAGGGGATACCACCAGTGCAGAGACAAAACCAGTCAACCAGCTCCCAACTACACTACCTTGTTTAAGCCATGTCGCACGACCTTCTCGCTGTTCGAACGCATGTATCTTGGACTGAAGTCCATGCGGTAAACGTAAGGTAAACACCTCAAAATTAGCCAATGCCAAGATGACAAAAATCAACGCAAAGACAATCAAAACCACAGGATTTTGCAGCCAACCCAACAAGTTAAACTGCTGTCCAAACTTTGCGATCACCGCACCCAACACCGCATAACAGGATGCGATACCGACCGCGTAAGCACCCGACAACAACAGGCCATGCGCCATAGAACGTCGGTGTTGACGCGCGACTAAATTAGCCACAATCGGCATCATCGGCAGTACACAAGGTGTAAACACCAAACCTAAACCCGCCAAAAACAACAATGCAAAAGCAGTCAGCGGATGACGACCTAAACCAAACGGATCTGTATTTAAGTTTTTAGTCAGTGGTGATGGCTCAGCAATCGAAGAAATGGGAGTAATCTCTGGAGACACCAACCTATTCTGATCAATCAATGTGGTCGCAGGATCATCCACTTCCTCAACGAGATCTGTCGAGGAAGGAATTAAAGCATCAGTGAGCGTATTTTTTTGAACCTGTTTATTGGCTGGTGCGATCTGAAATCGATAACCGTTAGCATCGTTTGGCATCGGTAAAGGCAATAAGATGCTTTGCACACCCGCAGATTTTTCAATCTTAGTACGAATATCAGGACGTCCATCCACAACAGGAATTGGAGGCGTTGCTTTGGATACTGCAGCAGTGGATGCTGGCGCTATGGCATCGCTTACTGACTGCGAGCCAGCTTGTGTGGCGCTAGAAGACGCAATTCCAGTAGTCGCTGAGGGTAAATTAAACTCTCGCTCCTGCGGTGGATAGCACAACCCTGCCTCAGCACAGCCCTGCCAACGCACTGTGACTTTACCACTTCCACTATAAGGAACGGTGATGGAGACATCATCATGGTAAACAGGTACTTTACCGAACTCTGGATCATCTTTGATTTGTGCAGAACGACTGAAAATAGCGTCTTGGAATTTGATGTTTGGATTTGAAGAATAATAAGCAAACTTACGTTGATATAGATAATAGCCAGAGGTGACTTGAAAATCTAAAACCAGTTTATTGTCTTTCGCTTCACCAACCAACTTAAAGGCTTGATCAGCAGGAATAAATTTGGATATTGGGTTCGCGTTACGAAACTCATTGATGCCTTCAAACTTAATACCGCCCAATAATGTTTTTTTATCAAAGTCAGAAGTAGGCGAAGTATTGTTAACCGAGCCGTTGGTATTGGACGTTGCATTAGCCAGCGCTGAATCGCTGATGCATAAGGCACACAGCATGACCAACATCATGAACGCTTGTTGAATGACAGAACGAGACATGGCTTGTGGTGTGCTTTTAACGGTTAATGAGATCGAAGAACAAGGCTTCCGATGCCATGAATAAGTCCGCAGTGATTCACTCATTATCCTTCGCTGCACGTTCAACTGCCTTTGGCGTCATTAGTTTAATATTGCCTTCAGATTATCACAGGACTCTCTGTTACAAAATGAAGAAAACGTAACTAAAAACGCAACTTGATGCATGCAAAAAAAGAACAATCAGCCACATTCGTTTCGGCTTTATTATAAGTGCGTTGGTGGACTGACTCTTGCGCCAAATAGTGCCGTTCCTACCCGAATCATGGTTGAACCTGCAGCAATGGCATCGGCGAAATCACCGGACATCCCCATACTCAGTGTATCCCAGCCTTCTGGTGAATGATGTTTAGCTCGGACAGATTCAAATAAAACTTGAGCACGAACGAATGCGTCTTGATGATTCACCTCAGGAATCACCATGATGCCGCGCAGCGCGAGATCCGGTAAAATGCTGATCTGTTCGACCAAATCAGCCAGCTCCTCAGGCAGACAACCCGCCTTACTTTCTTCATGATCAATATTCACTTGAATACAGATATTCAGTGGTGATTGCACGACGCCCTGCTTCTCTAATTGCTCGGCTAAATGTTGCGATAGTCGTTGGGCAATAATCAGACGATCCACGCCATGTACCCATGAAAAATGAGTCGCCAGATCACGGGTTTTATTGCGCTGAATCTGACCAATGAAGTGCCACTCAATGGCTAAATCCGTTAAATCAGCTTGTTTACTCAAGGCTTCTTGCAAATAATTTTCAGCAAAAAAACGTTGTCCAGCCGTATACATCGCACGAATTACTTCGGCAGGCTGCGTTTTGGAAACCGCCAATAACGTGACGCTATCGTCAGAAATTCCACAATTCCGACATATATTATTAATTTGGCTTAGAACTTGTTGCCGACTGGCAGCGAAATCAGTCATTATCTGGATAACTCTCATTTATTGACTTAAAAAAACGGTAGCTTACGAATGGTTTAGGGTGTTTAATCATATCGAATTATTGATATTTTTTGGTTTTTAAGTCTAATATTCATTACACTAAAGACACAATGTTACTGCAAACAGATTTATTGGCGTAAAGCACTGTAAAAACTAAATATTGCAAATACAGAAAAAGGATTATTTCATGGACATTACAGAACTATTGGCGTTTTCCGCTAAAAATGGCGCCTCTGACTTACATTTATCAGCTGGTCTCCCTCCAATGATTCGGGTTGACGGTGAGATTCGTCGGATTAATTTACCGGCAATGGAACACAAAGAAGTCCATCGTCTCGTCTACGACATCATGAACGACAAACAACGTCGTGACTACGAAGAATTCCTCGAAACTGACTTTTCTTTTGAAGTACCTGGCGTGGCTCGTTTCCGTGTGAATGCGTTCACGCAAAATCGCGGCGCTGGCGCTGTATTCCGTACCATTCCATCGAAAGTACTCACGATGGATGATTTGGGCATGGGCGATGTGTTTAAAACGATTTGTGAATTTCCACGCGGAATCGTACTCGTGACTGGCCCAACTGGTTCGGGTAAATCAACCACCCTCGCGGCGATGATTGACTATATCAACGAACGTCGTTTCGATCATATTCTGACCATCGAAGATCCAATCGAATTTGTGCATCAATCCAAAAAATGTTTGGTAAACCAGCGTGAAGTTCATCGCGATACACACGGCTTTAACGAAGCACTGCGTTCAGCACTGCGTGAAGATCCAGATATTATCCTCGTCGGTGAGATGCGTGACCTTGAAACCATCCGTTTGGCGTTGACCGCTGCGGAAACAGGCCATTTGGTTTTCGGAACGCTACACACCACGTCAGCGGCAAAGACCATTGACCGTGTGATCGACGTGTTCCCTGCTGAAGAAAAATCAATGGTTCGTTCGATGTTATCTGAATCACTACAAGCCGTTATTTCACAAACCTTGCTGAAAAAAACCGCTGGCGGTCGTATTGCTGCACATGAAATTATGATCGGGATTCCTGCGATCCGAAATCTGATTCGTGAAAACAAAATTGCGCAAATGTACTCTGCGATTCAAACGGGTGCAGGCTACGGCATGATCACACTCGACCAAACGCTGAAAGGTTTGGTCATGAAAGGACTGGTTTCACCACAAGTCGCTAAAACTGTCGCTAACCAGCCTGACTCTTTCCTTTAACACATTGCTAAAGCGGCTTGACGTAGTCTCTACGTCAAGCCGAGTTTACTTTAAAGCAACACTTTGCGGAGCATACCTACCATGGAATTTGATGACCTACTGCGCCTAATGGTCGAAAAGGGAGGTTCTGACTTATTTATTACGGCGGGCGTCGCACCGTCGATGAAAGTGAATGGCAAGATCTTACCCATCACCAAGTCTGCCCTTACCCCGCAAGTTGTGGAAAGCTTAATTCACAATGTCATGACCGAAAAACAGCGCAAAGAATACGCTGAAAGCAAAGAATGTCAGTTTGCGATTGTCGACAAAAATGAAACCGCACGTTTTCGTGTGAGTGCGTTCGTACAACGTGACTGTCCAGGGATGATTCTGCGACGAATTGAAACACATATTCCAACGGTTTCAGACCTAAAACTGCCGAAGATCATTGAAGAATTGGCAATGACCAAACGCGGGATTATTATTTTCGTGGGTGCGACGGGTACAGGTAAATCAACCTCACTCGCAGCGATGATTGGCCATCGTAATCGTCACTCGCAAGGACATATCATTACCATTGAAGATCCGATTGAGTTTGTCCATCAGCACGCGGGTTGTATTGTTACTCAGCGTGAAGTCGGCATTGATACGGCATCGTTTGACGTGGCGTTGAAAAATACCTTACGCCAAGCACCTGACGTGATTCTGATTGGTGAAATTCGTTCACGTGAAGTCATGGATTACGCGATTGCTTTTGCGGAAACAGGGCATTTGGTGCTAAGTACTTTACACGCTAATAACGCCAACCAAGCACTCGACCGTATTATTCACTTCTTTGAAGCGGATCGTCATAGCCAATTGTACATGGATTTGTCCATGAATCTGAAAGGCATCGTCGCGCAGCAGTTAGTTCCGACGGTAGATGGTAAAGCACGTCGCGGTTGTATTGAAGTGCTATTGAACTCGCCATTGATTCAAGATTACATCCGTAAGGGTGATATTCATGAAATCAAAGAAGTCATGAAGCGCTCACGTGAGTTGGGCATGCAGACCTTCGATCAGGCGCTGTTTGATCTTTATCAAGCAGGTGAAATTACCTACGAAAGCGCACTGCAATACTCCGATTCGCCGAACGATCTACGTCTACAAATCAAACTCGGCAACAGTGCAGACACTCGATTCTTGGATCATGCAACGCGTGATCTGTCGATTGAAGAGATTTAACTTTTAGATATATTTGAGATAGGAAAGCCTTACTGGAGTAATTTTGGTAAGGCTTTTTTTAATGGTTTTATTAGAACCCAAAACCTATCAAATTCCTGTAGGGGCTACCCTTGTGGTTGCCCGATCGCAATATGTTGGGCAACAACAAGAGTAGCCCCTACGGTTTCAGATTGGATTTCCTAATCTCACGCAGGCAAATGCCCCATACGATTTTTCTTGGTATTGATATACACCAAATTGCTTGGATTCAAACCAACATGCAATGGCACACGTTCTACAACATCAATTCCAAATTCCTGTAAAGCTTCTACTTTCAGCGGATTATTCGTCAGTAAGCGAACGGCTTTCACCTGAAAATGATCCAGCATAATGCGTGTCATTTCATATGTGCGCGCATCAATCGGCAGATTAAGCAGCAGATTCGCATCAACCGTATCATGACCTTGGTCTTGCAACGCATAAGCGCGAATTTTATTGGTTAGCCCTATACCACGTCCTTCTTGGCGTAAATACAACACGATGCCTCGCCCAGTGCGCTCAATCAGTGCCAAAGTTGCATCCAACTGTGGCCCACAATCACAACGCAGTGAACCAAACGCATCACCCGTCAGACACTCAGAATGCACACGAATCAACACTGGCTCATTCGTTTGATCTTGACCGATTAAGCCTTTTGACAATGCCACATGCTCCTCGCCTGTCGTAGGATCTTGGAAGACAGAGATATCAAAGTCGCCATGTTTGGTTGGCAACAGTGCATTGGCAATGAATTGGACAGACATAAGGTTTCCCGAATCACTCGAAGTAATGAGCGATAAAAAGTGACGATGAACATACTACTATGATGCATAATTTCAGTTAACGAATGAATACCCAGTTTCTATAATTATTAATTATATTTATTGCAACAATACTAAGTAGAAGCGCATGAATAAGTTTCATCTCATCAGTGTGTTTGAAGCCGTTGCCAGTAGCGAAAGCTTTTCGGCAGGCGCACGCAAGATCGGCATCTCGCCACCCGCCGCCACGCGTTCAGTAAATGCGCTGGAAGTGCAGCTTGGGATAAAGCTATTTATTCGTACTACTCGTTTTGTGCGTTTGACTGAAGCGGGTGCACGATATTTGGAATCGGTTCAGCGCATTATGGCGGACATGGAAGAAGCCGATGCGGTTGCTGTGGGCTTGAACGCTGAGCCGCACGGGCATCTCGTAGTCACGGCTTCGGTGCTATTTGGCAGTATGTTTGTGATGCCATCGATTGCCAAGTATCTCAAACGCTTTCCGCAGATGAGCGTTTCGGCATTATTTATTGATCGAATCGTCAATTTATTTGAAGAAGATGTCGATGTCGGGATCCGCGTTGGTGAACTAGCAGATTCCAATATGAATGCGGTTTTAGTTGGACATGTGCGACGGATTTTGTGCGCCTCGCCAGCCTATCTCAGTCAGTACGGCACGCCAACACAGCCATTAGACTTGGTCAATCATCATATCATTTCCTCCAAAACAGAGGTGAACATTACCGATTGGCAGTTCTCTGGCCAGAGTAAAAACCTCAATCTTAAAGTTACACCCAGACTACGTGCCATGAACAACGATGTCGCGATTCAAGCGGCATTGTATGATTTAGGAATTGTTCGCGTGATGTCATATCAGGTTGCAGAGCATATTGCGGCGGGAAAGCTGCAAATCGTACTCCGTGACTTTGAAATGCCGAGTTTGCCTGTGAATGTGCTTTATGTGAATGGTAGACAAGCCTCGGCGAAAGTTAGATCATTTGTCGATGAAGTGGTGAGTAATTTGCGTGCGGATGAACGGTTAAAGCATTAATAATTATTTGATGTAGTTCGTTTTATTTTTCAAAACAACTCAACCCATACCTGTAGGGTCTACCCTTGTGGTCGCCCGCTTTTGATGTTGTTTAGGGTACCCACAAGGGACACCCCTACATCTCTTTAAATATCAAATGCTTTTGATGAGTTCCAAAAATATTAACCATAAAAATTCACCGCCAAATATGCGCCATATCCACAATGGTGCGCGCAATTTCAGACAAACGTTTTCCTTGATCCATTGCCATTTGCCGCAGTAATTTATGTGCCTGATCTTCGGTCAGTTTACGATTTTTCATGAGTAACACTTTTGCTTTTTCTTGCAGCTTCTTCTCTTCAATCGCGGTGCGCGCCGCCGTCAATTCATCGTGCATTTGCTGCAAACTGTGCGCTTGATTTTGCACCAACTCAAACACTGAACGCCCCAACTTAGGACCAATACCTTCGGCTTGATAATAATCCTGTGGATAAGACACATTCAGATTCGGTATTTGCGAATGACTCAGCAATACCACAAACGTATCTTCGGCATGGGTTGACAATGTATCAATTAAATCCTGTTGTTGCGTCAGCATTTTCTTGGCGTCACTCACGCGTTGTAAGCACAATTGCTGCAAATGCATTTGCAGTCCTAGCTCGACTGTTTTCAGATTATCAATGTGTTGAGTCAGCAACTTAAACCATTGCTCATAAAGTTGCGGCTCAATCATTTGCGGGCGATCACTCATCGCAACGCGGCGCAAACGCTCGATTTCTGCCACATTGAATGAATGCGTGTATTGTTCCCATAATAACCCTGACGCAGGATCGGCAAATTCACGAAACAGCTCAAAGCACCGATCTTGACCTTCAATGAGAAATTGCAGCTGCCCACGCTGTTCCGCACTAAATTGTCTCGTGGAAAATCCTGCCACACCCACAGCTCGCTCACGTCCCGCTAATTCCTTCCCATGCATCAAGTTAAATAAAGCCACTAGAATTCGCGCAATGGTTGGGTCCACTGCCGCATCCGCCGTTTCAAACACAATTGACAACAGCCCGCTGATGGTCTCGCTATACACCGTGATGACATCATCACTTTGGATGCTTAACTGCCGCACTTGTGCGCGAAACTGGGGCAAACTAGCTAAAGCATGTAGTGCATATGCAATCCGATTCAGCAGACGACTATTGCCGGCATGGGCACTCACATGAGGATTAATGCTCTTTAATACAGCATGAAATTCAGTCACGCGCAGATTTGTCGCGACGATATATTCAATCAATTGCTCAGCGAAATGCTGCCCTTTAGAACCCAAATAAAGATTAGAAGCGCCGCGCTCTTTCTGTAGTGCATGGATCAAATCACTGACCATCACGATCAGTTGACCCATTTCCAGAAAATATTCCAAACTATTGATTTCAGAACATTTAGAAGCTATCAAAAAATCGGTAGCACTTAAATTAGTGACACTTTTAGGGGATGTTTTAAGCATAGTAGCAGCCTCTGTCCCAAGCAATTTAGGTGACGACTCCTCAGCACCGTTACGATGATGCCTGTAGTCCTCCGCAAATTGCCTCATTTCTGAGCTTTCGCTTATGCCACCCAACTTATTCATCCCGACGGTCTCTATCTCAGTGCAACTTTGCTCTTTATGTCTATGCAAATTTGGTGCAAAAGGATGAATTAATCACAGCATGACTCATTAATAAATTTTATTTTCATTAAAATTCAACTAGATAAAAAATTAAAAATATTAATTGGCACGCTTTATGCAAATTACCAATCAGCATCCAACGGTGGATGAACAAATTATGAGTACGACTTCCTGATGAGTGGGAGTCAACAAAGACTCTTGGACAATGGCGTCCATACTACAAAAGTGGTATGGGCGTTTTTTATTCCTCAGAAACAGTTTTTATTTTTTATGAATGGAGAAAGTCATGCACAAAGATTCAGTAAATCATCCAGTTAATGGATTAGACAACACAGACGATGGCGTTCAAGCTGGCTCTAACCGTCGTGATTTTCTTAAAAAATCTCTGTTTGCCGCTGGCGCAGCAGGGACATTCAGCTCACTGATTTTGCCATCATCCGCCGCTTACGCCGCAGGATCAGATGCACCAGAAAAAACAGTGGTCAAAATCGGTTTTATTCCACTCACCGACTGTGCCTCAGTCGTCATGGCATCCAAACTCGGCTTGGATAAGAAATACGGCATTACCATTGAACTGTCCAAAGAAGCCTCTTGGGCAGGCGTCCGCGACAAATTGATTAGCGGTGAACTTGATGCCGCGCACGTGTTGTACGGATTGATTTACGCAGTCAATAACGGCGTCGGTGCAACGCAAACGCCGATGGTGGTGCTGATGGGAATCAACAACAACGGTCAAGCCATCACCATGGCAAACAAGCTGATCTCAGCTGGCGTAGTGAACGGCGCAGGTCTCAAAAAATACATCTCCAGTGGTAAATCACTGACCTTTGCACAAACCTACCCAACAGGCACACACGCAATGTGGCTTAACTATTGGTTAGCTGCGAACGGTGTCAACCCAATGAAAGATGTCAAAAACATCACCGTACCACCACCGCAAATGGTCAGCAATATGCAAGTCGGCACAACCGACGGCTTCTGCGTCGGCGAACCATGGGGCGCACGTGCAATCGAACTCGGTGTTGGCTTCACGACAACGACGACTCAAGACATCTGGAAGGATCATCCTGAAAAAGTCTTGGGCTGTAGCCGCGCATTTGTGCAAAAGAATCCAAACACAGCCCGCGCATTGATCATGGCGGTACTTGAAGCGTCGAAATACCTCGACAACTACAAAAACCGCGCCGATGTTGCGACATTGATTTCACAAAAATCTTACGTCAACTGCCCAGCCGACACGATCAAGGGTCGTTTCTTGGGTCAATATGACAATGGCGCGGGTCGTCAATGGACCGATGCCAACAACATGAAGTTCTACAACGACGGCAAAGTGAACTTCCCTTACTTGTCAGACGGCATGTGGTTCATGACGCAGCATAAACGTTGGGGCTTAATGAAAACCGACGTCGATTATCTCGGCATTGCGAAACAAGTCAACCAAATTGACTTGTACAAACAAGCCGCTAGCCAAGTCAAAGTTCCTGTGCCAAGCAGCCCAATGCGTAGCAGTAAATTGATGGACGGTAAGGTGTGGGATGGTACGAATCCAGCCGCGTATGCCGCAAGTTTTGCGATTAAAGCGTAATCACAATAATCAGTATCACGAACACACACCGCCAACCCATTAACTGGTTTGGTGGTGCTAACAAATACTTAGGAGCGATCATATCATGAGCAATAATGCACATGCGATTGAAGTCGACACCGCTGAATTAGCGACAGAAAGTAAACCAGCTATGCTATCGACCACTGATGAAACGAAAGACTTGGTGGTTGCCGAGGTGAAGTCACCAGCATCGACCAAAAAATCGGAAACAGTGCAACGCATTAAAGACGGTTTGATCAGTGGACTGAAAGCGATGATTCCGCCAATCATCGGTATTATCGTGTTTTTGATTGGTTGGGCAATGCTCAGTCAATTCCGTCCAACGCTGCCAAACCCACTGGTCACGGCGCAATCAGCCATCGAGTTATTTGCCCATCCTTTCTATGTCGAAAGTGCCAATGATCAAGGCATTGGCTGGAATATCCTCTCTTCGCTCGGTCGCGTTGGCACAGGTTTCGGAATGGCTGCGCTGATAGGGATTCCGTTGGGTTTCATTATCGGTCGGGTGAAATTTATCCGCGACATGATGGCACCGATCATTTCGATCTTGCGCCCAGTTTCTCCGCTGGCATGGCTACCGATTGGCATGGTGGTGTTCCAATCTGCGAATCCAGCATCGATTTGGGTGATCTTTATCTCCAGTATCTGGCCAATTATTTTGAATACTTCGGCAGGTGTTGCACAGGTTCCACAAGACTACCTCAATGTCGCACGTGTCCTTCGCCTCTCGGAATGGAAAGTCTTCACCAAAATTCTACTGCCTTCCGCTTTACCTTACCTGTTGACTGGCATTCGCTTATCCGTCGGTGTGGCATGGTTAGTCATCGTGGCTGCTGAAATGGTCAGTGGCGGCAAAGGCATTGGATTCTGGGTCTGGGATGAATACCAAAACTCGCAATACGCACACATTATCGTCGGTATTTTCGTCGTCGGATTCTTAGGACTCATCATTGAACAACTGCTGATTCTTGCGACCAAACTCATTACCCGTGGGGAGACAACATCATGAGCAACAATATGATTAGTAATACAGTCATCACCGCAAACAAGCCGATTGGCACCACAGGTTATGTCTCGATTGAACAAGTCGGCATGAGCTTTAAAACCAAGAAAGGTAGTTTTGAAGCCCTGCGTGACGTTAACTTGAAGATCACTAAGGGCGAGTTCATTACCCTGATTGGTCACTCAGGTTGTGGTAAATCAACGCTGCTTAATCTTATTGCAGGATTGACCTTACCGAGCAAAGGCACGCTGATTTGTAATGGTCGCGAAGTCGCAGGCCCAGGTCCTGACCGCGCTGTGGTATTTCAAAATCACTCGCTGCTGCCATGGCTGACGTGCTTTGATAATGTCTACTTAGCCGTAGAACGCGTGTTTGGTGGTACTGAAAATAAAGCACAACTGCGCGAGCGCACCGAAGCTGCGCTGAAAATGGTTGGCCTTACGCATGCGATAAACAAATACCCCAGTGAGATATCTGGCGGTATGAAACAACGTGTCGGGATTGCACGGGCATTGTCAATGGAACCCCAAGTCCTATTGCTCGATGAACCGTTTGGTGCACTGGATGCACTGACCCGCGCGCATTTGCAAGACGAGTTGATTGAGATCGTGCAACAAACTCAAGCAACTGTCGTCATGGTGACGCACGATGTCGATGAGGCGGTATTGCTGTCTGATCGCATCGTCATGATG
>JANYEL010000087.1 GCA_025363155.1 Moraxellaceae bacterium | reverse complement strand
CCTTCTGCTAATGAGAGCTACTGGAAACCATGGGCGTGGTTTAGTTCAGCGGTTGCGGCTGGCTTGGCGTTATTTATTTTCGTGCGTCCAGACGTGGTGACGCCTGTGCAGCCTCCTGTGGTTGCTCAGCAACAAGTGCCTGTTAGCCATGATGTCGCGGTGTTAAGCACCGACAAAAACAGTCCTGCGTGGATCGTGCGTCAGCAAGGCAATGCCTTGGTCTTGAGTGCGCTTAATACTCAAGCCGTTCCTTCGGATCGTGATTTGGAGCTGTGGAGTATCAAGGGCAGTTCCGCACCGCGTTCACTGGGTGTGATTCATGTGAAAGATGGTCAAGCGACGATTCCACAAGTTACTGCCGATTTGATTGCGCATGACGTGACCTTAGCGATCAGTTTGGAACCGAAAAATGGTTCACCGACAGGTCAACCGACTGGTGCAGTGTTGTACACAGGGAAAATCGTACAGGGCTAATGCTGTTTCTTAAATAAAAGAAGGCTTCCATGTGGAAGCCTTCTTTTGCTAAGTATACGTTAGTAGTTGAAACTTATTTTCAATGCTTTTACTTTGAAGTCTTCCCCCTCAGGGGAAGGAGACAAGCATTATTTTAAATAAGTAGCTTAGAATCGTTGAACCGTAAATGCGAACAAAGTCTATTTTTGATTAAAAACTTAATCGTAAACTGACTCGCGCGGCACGTGGTTCCGCAGGATGAATATGTCGATCGAGGACACCATCACGCGTACCAGCATTGGCATCACAAGCGGCCGTTGCTGACTCGCTACGAAGACAGGACGAGTAAAGATATTCAATATCATTCACTTGTCGATTAAACAGATTCAAGATTTCGATCTTCCCCAGCAAGCGCTTACTAAACTGATAGCCAGCTTCGGCATTGAATAAAGTCGAGGAGGTCGAACGGGCACTATTATCTTCAATCAAAGTCCGTGGCCCGAAGTAACGCATCCGCAAACCCGCTGACCAAGAGCCACGAGGCGTAAACGCGACACCCAGCGATGCCGTTGTGCCGATGGAATCAGGAATGCGATTACCCGCAGGATCTTGATCTGTAAAACGCGATTGCGATGCGGCAAGGTCAAAATCCAGTTGCCACGTTTTAGACGGCTGATAATAATTGGTCCATTCAATGCCTCGGCGGCGACTTGGGCGACTCGCTTCCGTCGTCCCTGCATCCCCCGTAAAGACCAATTCAGAATCTGAGTCTAATTGCCATAACGCCAGCGTGGTATGTAAGTTCGGAACCAATTCCGTCCGAAGTCCAATCTCGCCACCTTTGGTACGCACAAGCGGTGTGACCGATTGAATTGGAGTCAAATAACCTGCATCGCGTGGATCAGGATTAACTTTTAGCGCCGTTCCACGGGCATCGTTGCTGTGAAAGCCATAACCATAATTGACGTAATATTCAGTGTGATCAAATGGCCCAAAGATCAGACCGAGTTTTGGACTGGTTTTATAGGCCGTGACATTGCCACTGTTCGCCTCAAGATTGGCATCGACATCAAAGTGATACACATCGGTACGCAATCCTAAAACACTCCGAAAAGAAGGTGTCCATTTCGTCATGTTTTCCGCATAAAGTGCTGCGGTGGCTTCATTCACTCTGTCGTTATTGATCGTGTCGTAGCGCACCCGATTTTCGGTGAGAAACAAACCATCGTTGCTAATCACATCATCCCGCGCGCTGAATCCCAGTTTGTTCTCCACAGGGAAGTTTAAAAAATTTCCGAGGAAAGACTGTTCGTAACGCCCACCAAAAATATTTCTCTGATCGGATTGTTCAAACTGATCGCCGCGTATCGGATTACTCAAGTAATAGGTGAAATCTGAAAATAAATTGAGCTGATAATGCAACGCAAAAAGGTCAAGTTTACGTTGACCTGTTTCGGTGGTTTCTGCCCAATTGAAGGTTGCCGCAGTGCGGTTGGTCATACCGCCATCGGTCGGATTGAGCGTGCCAAAACGCCCAATTTGCCCGCTATCAATCGCACGCAGTGCCACTTGATCAGTCGAACCCCACGTCGATTGGTAATGACTCAGCGCCAATGACCAACCATCGTTAACCGTGCCACGGCTATAGCGCAGTTGCACGTTTTGTTTTTGCGAATTTTCTGGGTTATTCCATGGGCCATTGGCGTGGGAAATATCAACTGCGCCCAGCAATTGTCCGCCAGCATAGGCTGTAGATCCTGCCGCTAGAAATCGTTCATAGCCGTTTGATCCGCCAGTGAGTTCAATGAAATTATCTTTCAATTGATGCAGTTGTTGAATGCGAACACTGCCAGCGGAGGCAAAATCACCATCGGCGGCGTTATAAGGCCCTTTGCGATATTGGATAAAATTAACCAACTCAGGAATCAGAAAATTCAAATCACTATAGCCTTGACCATGTGCGTGGCTCGGCATATTCACAGGTGCGCCATCGACAAAACTAGCTAAATCCGTGCCGTGATCAAGGTTAAATCCGCGTAAAAAATACTGATTGGCTTTGCCGTCACCGCTATGTTGGGTAACGATCAAACCGGGTACTGTTTCAAGCACTTCTGCAGGGCGTAAAATCGGTCGATTTCTCAGTTGGGCTTGCGTGACCGTGCCTTGTGACGCGGTATCTGCAACGCCTAATAGGCTGGATTTTGTCGGTGTTGCGGTCACGGTAATCGTTGGTAATGTAATGGTTGATTGTGGTGTATCAAGTTGAGAACTATTGAGCGGTAGGCCGCCAGCGTGAACATGAAATGCACAGCAAAAAGGAAGGAATGCTTGCCAACCGCGCAATCGCGCCTGAATGATGATTTTTTTCATGTTCAAATCCTTTTCGTTTTTATGATGGTCACAACGATGATGGTCAGAATTAGTATTGGTTTTATTGATAAAAAACGAAGGCTCCTTTGCCGAAGCCTTCGTCTGGGACAACCCAAAACTTAACGTGAAACGCCTATTATTTAGGCATTAACACGGTATCAATGACTTCAATCACGCCATTTGATTGGTACACGTCATAGGTGGTGATGTTGGCTGAACCGCCGTTTTCATCCCAAACCATGATGTTGTGCATACCATTTTGACTGAAGGTCAATGTGCCGCCACTCGCAGTTTTCAGCTTGGCTTTGCCATGTTCTTTGGCGATCAGTTTAGACAATGCGGCAAAATCATATTTACCTGGGACAACGTGGTAGGTCAGTACTTTGGTCAATGTCGCTTTGTTTTCAGGTTTGAGCAATGTGTCGACTGTGCCAGCAGGGAGTTTGGCAAATGCGGCATTGGTCGGTGCAAATACCGTAAAAGGTCCTTTGCTTTTCAGCGTTTCAACTAAACCTGCGGCTTTAACGGCAGCAACCAATGTGGTGTGATCGGCAGAGTTAACCGCATTGTCAACGATGTCTTTGCTTGGCAACATGCTTTGACCGCCAACCATCACGGTGTGTTCAGCATAAGCAACATTCGCGACAGCCATGGTTGCAGTGAGGGCGAGGGCAAGAGATAACTTGTTCATAACATTCTTCCTGTAAGTATAAAAATAGAATTCTTTTGAATAAGGTAACAACTAGGTGATCGCTTCTGGGGAGAGTGATCAAATGGTTGTTACCTAGAGATATACGCAGGAAGAATGGCTTTGGATTCAAGAAATTTTAAAAATAAATGGAAATAATCCTTTTCAAGAAAACTATGAAAGTTTGACCAAGGTTTTAGGCTGAATAACTGCTGAGTTAGCGCGCATTAAAGTCATCGACGCGATCTGTTCAATATCAACAAAAAATGTCTGATGTGACATTTTTTGTCATAAATATGACTTGCTAATGTGATGAGGTGTGCAATATTTAGTGTGATTGCCGAGAATATTTTACGGTTATTACAATAATTTTTAGCGTGTGATTGGTTGTCTTTCTTGAGCGGTAAATTGATTTTTGGTGAATGAATATTGATCAATAAGTGTGTAAATATTCATTCATCCCCATTTTAATTTCATTAATCTAATAATCGTAAATCTCTAAATATATTCATTTTAGTGTTAGTAGGAAATGCTGTTTTCTGTCTTCATTTTGAAAGGTGGGGTTAATGTTTATTCGTGTGATCTGGTTATCGTTTTATGCTTTAAAAAGGTCATTTGAATGCATTTTTGGCGAAGTAAATTGCAAACTGGTTCACAGTTGGCATGAAGTGGGCGCACAAATTGCAAAGACTCTGTATATAGATGTTTTCAGTTGCGTAAAGGATGACGCGACGATGCGTTTAGACAAGGAGTCCAAAAATGCCAATTCCACCACCACCGATCAAAATTGTTTGCAAAGTTTGTTGCTGGGACAAAGTTGTTCGTCCAAAACAGCATGATTTTATCATTCCAGATTGCGAACATTGCGGCAGTGAGCACATGACTTATATGGGCACAAAACGCTTCGAACGCGTAGCGGCTTTAGTTCGCGATGTATTAACTGCGCGTCTGGTATAAATGGCTGAAGCTGAAATAAGGTGCTTGTTTGCGATGAATCATGACTTGAGTCAGTCAATCATTTGAGCTGATGAAAGCGAAAGCTTTTATTCGAGAATTAACGCTATCTCAGTTCTGATTTCATCAAGCTGTTTGGCTCTTTTTAGTTTAGCCCACAGTTCTTCGGCTTCAACATAGCCGTGCGTCAACATGCCTAGCCACTGTTTATAACGACCGACCAGCCCTAAGTCGGTCTTCGTTGGGCTGTCCAAAAACTCTAATTGCAACTTAAGTAATGTCTGCCAATCAATCCCATCTTGCCCACGAATTCGATTGACCAAATCGGGTCGCGTCACTGCGCCACGTCCGAGCATGAGGTCAATACAACCACTCACTTCCTGACAACGCGCTGCATCCTCCACTGTCCAGATTTCACCATTGGCAATCAACGGCATCGACACCGCTTCGCGCACCGCTGGGAGTTTTTCCCAATAGGCAGGTGGCTTATAGCCATCGGTTTTGGTTCGTGCGTGAATGGTTAGCCATGCTGCGCCTGCCGATTCGATGGCGCGGGCATTATCGAGTGTGCGTGCATCGTCGAGATAGCCGAGTCGCATTTTTGCGGAGACAGGAATATGTGCTGGCACCGCTTTCCGTACTGCGGCAACAATCTCATGAATGACTTCAGGTTCATCCAGTAGCACCGCGCCGCCACGATGACGATTGACGGTTTTGGCAGGACAACCGAAGTTAAGATCAATTGCAGGCGCACCGAGTTCAGCGGCGAAGGCAGCATTATCCGCAAGGGAAATCGGGTCATTGCCGAGGAACTGAATATGTACGGGCGTACCGCTGGCGGTTTTGCAGCCGTGATGCAGTTCTGGGCAATAACCATAGATGACGTGCGCGGGCAGCAGTTGATCGGTGATGCGAATGAACTCAGACACGCACCAGTCGTATGAACCGACTTCGGTGAGTAAACGACGCATGGGCGGGTCGGTGAGACCTTCCATCGGGGCGAGAATGAGTTTCATGGAATGGGTTTTCTAAGTGACGCGTTTAAGGGAGGCCTTTATAGCGGATTTTGGGTGAAAGGTGAACAGTTTAATATTCAGATATTAGTGTTTGTACGATATCTGAGATACGTGGTTTTTGCCAAAACAATCTGAGCCATGCATTTTTTCTACGGCATTTCTGAGATGACCAATTTGAAGATGTTTTAATAGCCCGAAATGCTTAACAAAAGGTGCTAATCCTTGTTGCCCTTCTTTCTGGAACAAAATATTTAAGCTAATGAAAATTAGTTCTTCAGCAGTCAATTGAGCTCGGAAAAATTTAATATTTTCATAAGTAATTTTATTATATTTATTCTTACTAATTTTATATTTCTTTTTTGTCTGGCTGGTCAGTATTTGAAACATCATTCTAATAACAGGGTGTAGGAATCTATTTTCTTCATTACGTATATCCTCAAGTCTGTTGTTTTTTATAGAGTTTCTTAGTATCTCATGATCACCTTGTTTTGCGTACATTACATAAAGAGCAGACTTTCCTGAACAGAAGTGATGTTCTTCTTCATCCACAATAATTGCATCAATTGATTTTAAATATGCATCATAATTTCTTGAAAATAAATCTCTTTGAAGTTTTTCCTTATCTTTTTTTAATTGTTCTTGTTGAGCAAGGTCGTTTTTTTCTACTCGAGCATTTTCTCGTTTAATTTGTTCTAGTAGCCTTTCATCATCTTTTTCGATTTGCTCTTTTACAAATTTTGTTTGTATTGCAGTAGCTCGCCATAATGCTATCAGTGCTAAAAAGGCAACTAAAGGGTTTAATAATCCACCAATGTAATCTCCGAATGTTCCAAATGCAGTGGTATCTCCCCAACCACCACTTCCAAAGCGGCAATGGTAAATTAGTATTAAAATAGTAAAACAACCCGCTACAATCAATATTGAAATTTTAGAGCTCTTTAAAAGACTCTGTAAATCATCACTATATGTGTTTTTTTTGATATTATTTTGCTCTACAGACATGGTTTGGTTTCCATCTGGGATATTTTGGAGTTTGATATGATTCATCTCTGAGTCTTAATGAATATTACACGACTAATTGAAAAAGCTAAGTTTTCCAAGAGAAAATATATTTAGGAGTTGTTAATTCATAGCATTGGTAGACTGAACCAGTTGCATAAATTTTTAAGACTCAGCCACCCTGTAACTCCTCCTCGCCTGCCTACATTTTAACTGCAGCTTCAATTATTTCACTCTCAATTTTTCCCCACCTTCTTCCTAAAACTCCCCGGCGACTCACCTGTCCACCTTCTAAACGCATTCTGAAAAGGACTTTGCTCCGAATAGCCCAACAAAAAAGCAATCTCATTTAAGCTTAAATCAGTGGTACTCAAATATCGTTCGGCTTGTTCTTGTCGAATCTGCTCGAGTAGATTGCGGAAGCCTAAGCCATAGCCACTCAATTGATATTGCAACGTCCGTGGAGAAAGGCCCAAGGCTGCCGAGGCATCCGTAATAGACACTTGATTACTGGCAAGATTCGCAGTCAGATACTCACGCAATTGCTGCAGGAAGTCAGGCTGAGTCAGCGTTTGCAGTGTCTTCTCTACTTGCGTCATCAGCAGGCTGTTGGTCGCTGGATCACTCAGTGTAATCGGCAATCCCAAGACAGATTTATGGAAGACCAGTTTCGTGATGGGCGCATTAAAGTAGACATTTCCGCCAAAGATACGCTGATAAATCTCAAGGTGAGCTGGCTGCGGGAAAGTGAAATGGGCATCAGATTGGATGGTGGGGTGTCCCGTCACTTGCCGTGCGATGACTGCCCAACACACCAAAGATTGCTGCATAAAAGTCGGCAAAGGCGGCCCGAGTAGCGGTAGCCAATGCAGCTCAATATGA
>JANYEL010000085.1 GCA_025363155.1 Moraxellaceae bacterium | reverse complement strand
TATGTGTCCGTTCATGCTGCAGAGTGAAGTCTTCATCAAAACTCAATAAAGGAATCGGAATTTTAATGAGCATGTGATATTTAACAATACTTCTGACACTGGCATTGGTATCCGTTTTAGGATTACCAAATTGCTCATTGAGCATCACATTCGCTTCAGTAATCTTCGGAAATAGTTTGTTATAACCCGCATAATTGGCCAATACCTTTTCTACTTGGTCCACGGTTGCGGGAACAACCATCGCACCCGTCACATACTGAACATTTTGATAGGTTTTCGGCCCTGATGTATAGGGTAATGCGGCAGTTGATCTCACTTGCGGATAGAAGAACAATGATGACCCTGTCAGTTCCGCCAATGCTTCTGCATTGCCATCAAAAGGCTGTAAAGCTGACGGCGTAGGATCGGTCCATTTCACCCAAGTTGGCGTGCTCGCAAAACTAGGTTGACCCATAAGAAAAAAAATTGATAACGCGGAAACAACCAAAATCCCTAGCTGTCTTTTATTGCTATACGAATTAGCGAAATCATTCGCACGAGTATCACCGAATATGTTTTTAGCCATTTTCATGTCCTTAAAAATGATCTAGTTATGCTTCATTCATCATTGTCATAGCTTATTAGCCATACTAGCGAATCACATTAAAAAAGCCAGCAAATTATGCTGGCTTCGTTCACATCATGATGAGCGATGTACTAAGAACGATAGTCTGCATTGATCTTCACATAATCGTATGAGAAGTCACATGTCCAAACGGTATCGACTGCGGTGCCACGTCCTAAACTGATTCGAATGCTAATTTCAGGTTGTGCCATTACTGCGGCACCTTCTGCTTCGGTGTAATCAGGGTTTGCGCCACCATCTTTGACGATTTGCACATGATCCAAATGCACTTGAACTTTAGACACATCCAGATTGACCAGTCCTGCATTACCAATCGCACAAACGATACGACCCCAGTTTGGGTCAGAAGCAAAGAATGCAGTTTTAATCAGTGGTGAATGCGCAACACGATATGCGACATCACAACATTCTTGCGTATCTAAACCACCTTCAACACGTACGGTCATGAACTTGGTTGCACCTTCACCATCACGAACGATCAGTTGTGCCAAGCGCAAGAAAATACGATTAAATGCAGCTTCAAAATCACTATAACGCTCATCAGAAATGGAGTCTAAAGGCGCACCACCTGCTTGACCTGTCGCTACTAACACACATGAATCATTAGTCGATGTATCGCCATCAATGGTGATACGGTTAAACGATTGATTCACTGCGTTGGTCAATAAGTTCTGCAATACATCGCGTGCAATCGGAGCATCGGTCGCAACAAATCCAAGCATCGTCGCCATATTTGGGCGGATCATGCCTGCTCCTTTACTGATGCCTGTAATGGTATATGTTTCGCCATTCAACATCAGAATTTCACTGGCACCTTTCGGCAAGGTATCTGTGGTCATAATGCCGTGAGCGGCCTCAGTCCATGTATTTTCATTCAATGCACCAAGTGCAGCTGGCAAACCTGCAATCAGACGATCGACTGGCAATTGCTCACCAATGACACCCGTTGAAAAAGGTAGAATCTGATTGGCATTAACATGTGTCAAATCAGCAAGTGCCTGACAGCTATCATGGCAATTTTTTAAACCTTGTGTGCCTGTGCTGGCGTTGGCATTGCCCGTATTAATGACTAAATAACGCGGATTGGCATGGCTTAGATTTTCTCGTGCAACTAAAACAGGTGCTGCACAGAACGAATTCTGGGTAAATACTGCTGCCGTCGTGGTGCCTTCAGCCAATTCAAATACGACCAAATCACGACGGTTTTGATAGCGAATATAGCTCTCGGCGATTCCAATCCGTACACCTTTGACCGGTTGCATTACCGGCATCTGTAAATCGCCTACTGCCATGATATTTTCCTTTTTACGCCCTAATACAAGCTGAAATATAAGATAGAAAGAACACAAAATTTATGGGTATATTATGCAGTAGATTTCACATCTCTGTCATTTGTGTCTGCCAAGTTTGCATCAATTAAATACATGAATCGCACAATTGATAATCAAGCAATAATTTACAGTGATCTGATCACAAGCATAAACATTCAAATTAGCACAGAAATAGTCGCTCATATAAGAATGCAGGACAACCGTTATGTCAAAGCTGCGCCTAGAATCCACGATCTCACCGACAGCAAAAACAACCGTCAATACTTTGCCGCGTTATAGTATTTGGATTTTATTTACCCTACTGACTATCCTCTTCGGTCTTTACCACTTTTGGTTATTAGCCATCATTGTGGGCGGATTCGTGCTGCTTGGGGTTCATGATCGCTTTCAACATAAGCACGCTATCTTGCGTAACTATCCGATCATTGGGCACATGCGCTTTATTCTTGAAGAGTTTCGTCCTGAAATTCGTCAATACTTCATTGAAAGTGATACCGACGAACTGCCATTTTCACGGGAACAGCGCGCTTTGGTTTATCAACGCGCCAAGCAGGAAAATGACACGCGTGCGTTCGGCACCATTAGTAATCTCTATGAAGGTGGCACTGAATGGATGACGCAGTCTATCGGAGCAATGAAACTTAAAGATCACGACTTTCGCATCGTCATCGGCGGTAAAGATTGTTTACAACCCTACTCGTCATCGGTTTTTAATATCTCCGCCATGAGCTTTGGTGCGCTGTCAGCCAATGCAATTCGAGCACTTAATAGCGGTGCTGAAATGGGCAACTTCTACCACGACACTGGCGAAGGCTCACTCAGCCCTTATCATCTCGAATCAAGAGGCGATTTAGTTTGGGAAATCGGTTCTGGTTACTTTGGTTGCCGAACAGCGGATGGTCGATTCGATCCCATCCAATATCAGCACAAATCCATTAACCCACAAATCAAAATGATTGAAATTAAAATCAGTCAGGGCGCTAAACCTGGACTTGGTGGCATGCTACCCGCTGAAAAAGTCACGCCTGAAATTGCAGTGACGCGCGGTATCCCTGTTGCTCAAGATTGCATATCTCCATCCTCACATACAGTGTTTACCACACCGAGAGAATTGATCGACTTTATTAAACGACTGCGTGATTTATCAGGCGGAAAACCTGTTGGCTTTAAACTATGTATTGGACATCCATGGGAATTTATGGCGATTGTAAAAGCGATGATTGCCATGGACTGCTACCCTGATTTTATCGTCGTTGATGGCGCTGAAGGCGGAACTGGCGCAGCGAATACTGAGTTTATGGATCATATCGGCATGCCGCTGCGCGATGGATTCCTCATTGTGCATAACACATTAGTAGGCGCTGGCATCCGTGACAAAATTCGTGTGGGTGTCAGTGGCAAGATCATCAGTGGCTTCGATGTCGCACGAATGCTCGCGCTGGGTGCAGACTGGTGTAATAGTGCGCGCGGCTTTATGTTTGCATTGGGCTGCGTTCAATCGCGTACATGTAACACTGATAAATGCCCAACAGGCGTTGCAACCCAAGATGAATATCGCCAACGCGCATTGGTGGTGCCCGATAAAGCAGAACGTGTCAAAAACTTCCACGACGGCACAATGAAGGCACTCGCTGAAATTATGGGTGCAGTTGGTGTCAGCCATCCTGATGATTTAGAGCCTTACCATGTCATTCGTCGTGGGCCTGATGGGCAAATTCGCTTATTTTCAAAACACTATTATTTCTTAAAAGACAGTAGCCTCATTAAAAATGAGGAGAAATCTGACGTCTACAACCAACTATGGGCAATGGCAAATCCCGATACGTTCCATCCCAATGCGGGTTATCTCATCCCTCATGATGAACATCTCGCGAATCAATTGGTCAACGTTTCGGCACCATAATTAAAAGCGGCATACGCAATATGCCGCTTTATTTTAAATCTTAAATCGTTTTTTACGATCAATATAATAATTATTAACGGTTATACAAGTAATCATTAAACCAGTATCTTTACTTCATCGAGATGACTAAGCAATGAACACAATCAAATGTGCTTCCATTGCCATCATCTACAAACTTACTATTCCCAAGCAACTTATTAAGCGAGGCTATATATGAAAACTGATGAAACTAAAGCACCTTCAATCACGATACAAAACCTTGAAGCAGCTTTTGCTGGCGAATCAATGGCGCATATCAAATACCGTTATTTCGCCAAACTTGCCCGTGAAATGGGCGATGAAGATACGGCGAAAATCTTCGAAGACACTGCATCGCAAGAAGTGTTGCACGCCTTTGGTCACTTAGATCTGCTCTACCCTAAAGCACAAATGACTTCGGCTAAAGCCTTGCAAATCGCCATCGAAGGTGAAACTTATGAATACACTGAAATGTACCCAAAGTTCCGCCATCTTGCAGTTGAAGAAGGCAATCAAGCTGCCGTCGCTGAATACGATGAGCAAATTGAAGAGTCACGCGTACACGCCAGCCAATTTCAAGCAGTACTTGAAAAAGCGGCGAAACGCTTTGCTGCATTAGCCCGAGTTGAAGAACGTCATGCCAATCATTATCAGCAGGCGCTTGATGCACTGACAGCAAAAAACTAAAGCTGATTTTAATGATATGAACTCACTCAACGTCATTTAGTTTTTGACAATGAACAAAGTCAATTAAGCGACCTAATCGCACTTATTCAGTACTTTTCTGGGGTTTTACGAGGAAAATGAGGATTCTGAATATAGTTTTTAGGTTACCGATCAAAGATAAAGGCTGTATAATCGCAGCGAATTTAAGCACCGTGCTTTCGAGCAAGTCATCATTATTTGTTATTAATGTTGCTCAGCTAGATGCAAGTGCCCTACGGAGAAAGTGATGAAAAAGTTCCAATGTATCGTGTGTGGTTGGATTTATGATGAAGCATTAGGCTGGCCAGATGATGGTATTCCAGCAGGCACATTGTGGGATGACATCCCTGACAGCTGGGTTTGCCCTGACTGTGGCGTTGGTAAAGCTGACTTTGAAATGATCGAAGTTTAATTACAACGACTGCTTTTAAAAAACGCTTTGGAATTGAGAATTTAGTTTGCACCATGTGCATCGCTTCTTAATACAAAGCGTTTTTTTATTAAAGCGACAATTTTATAATCAATAAATACTCATTGGACAATATTATGAATCCTATCGTCGTCGTTGGCTCTGGCATGGCTGGTTACACACTAGCGCGTGAATTGCGTAAACTCAGTGCAGATGCTCCGCTTCTCATCATTACTGCCGATGATGCGATTAACTATTCAAAACCTGTCCTTTCAAACGCTTTAAGTGGCGGCAAGCATCCAGATCAAATTGGCATGGGCGATCATGCAAAGATGACCGAACAGCTTAAAGCGTCAATCATGGCTCATACGCATGTCCTAGAAATCGACAAAGTCGCCAAGACTCTAACTCTGCGTAACGAAGCTGGCATCATCACTCAGCCTTACGACAAACTCGTTCTCGCTGTGGGAGCAAGTCCAATTCGTTTGCCAATTTCTGGCGATGGCGCTTCGGATGTCTTTGCGATTAATTCATTGATTCAATATAAGACCTTCCATGCGGCACTAGCTCAAAAAGATCAAAAACGTGTCTTGCTATTAGGTGCTGGATTGATTGGTTGTGAATTTGCCAATGACTTATTGACTACAGATCATGACGTGACCGTTGTCGATCTCGCGCCTCGTCCTTTGGGTCGTTTATTACCTGAAGAAGTGGCAACTGCTTTCCAGCAGCAATTAGAAGCGAAAGGCATTCACTTTGCCTTGGGTACAACCGTTCAAAACATTCAACGCGTTCCAACGGGACTCAAAGTTGATTTGGCTAATAGCTTAACTTTTGAAGTCGATATTGTTTTGTCTGCAGTTGGTTTGAAGCCAAATACTGAATTGGCGCATGCAGCTGATCTCACCATTAACCGTGGTATTCAGGTCAATCAATCATTGCAAACCAGCCAGTCTGATATTTACGCCATGGGTGACTGTGCGGAAGTTGAAGGTCATTTATTGCCTTATGTCATGCCATTGATGCAACAAGCACGCGCCTTGGCACAGACTCTGACTGGCAATCCAAGTTTGGTGCATTACCCTGCAATGCCTGTGAGCGTAAAAACACCTGCTGCGCCGCTTGTTGTCTTGCCACCGCCGATTGGTTCGACGGTTGATTGGACATTTGAAGTGCTAGAAGATGGGATGATTGCAAAAGCCTTAACGGGTGAAGTTTTGCAAGGTTTTATCTTGCTGGGCGCAACTGCGACTAAGCAGCGTATGGCGTTGACTAAGTTGGTTCCTGATCTGATGGCGATTCCAGCGGTTTAAGTTAGTGAGTCAACTTAATGTAGTGCTGAGACTAATCCCAGCGCTACTTAGCAATTTATTTTACTATCACTCTCTGAGTCTAATTGCATTATTTCTTCGAAAAGAGAGGTCATTCCCAATAGCAACTCATCAAACTCCAAAGGGTAATCACTATCATTGATATTAAGCTTTGATATGGTCTTTTCGTATTCTGTACCTTTCCTGTGGGCTACGCCTGTTGATCTAACAGACTGAATACCTTTCAAAAGACCAACTAGATCTGGCAGATTTGGAGATTTTAGCTCATCAAAAAGAAGCTCCATCAATGTTATAGATTTGATGGCGGTATCAGTAACTTTAAGATGATCTCTAAGAGACTTCACATTTATTGAATCTATAGTAACTTTTGTAAGTGCTAGTATTTGTGCATCAAATTCAGACTGCTCTTTCGTTAGCATTGACCTCAAAGAATCAAAAAAATGCACATCCTTTGGAGATAAAGGTAAGAAAAGATTCCATCCATGCCTTTTACTCCAATATTCTTGAAGAGATCTAAACATATTCTTAAATCTATGCTCAGGATTCTCAGCATCGTAATAATTGCCTAAAAAACTCCGTTCAAAATTAGTTTTACTAATTTTTCTTCCTTCAGGGATCAAGTTAAAACTTTTCCAGTAGATTTGTTCTTTGGAGGGCAGATCACTACCTAAATCGCCTAGAAATACCGATATATGATTAGGAGAGTTATTATCAAATCTCAAACTCCACGCACCTGTCCTATGAAGATACCCATCCGAAATCTCATAATCAGAGGAACTATAGTATTTCTGCATAACTTCTTTGCGAAAAAATATTGGAGTCAAGTAATGAGGAGCCTCTGGATTCGCACCGAAATAATTCGCTAATTGGTCTGGATTACACGAAAAAATTTCGACTTCATCGCTATCGCCACCCATAATAAACTCTTGATAGGTTTTCTCTGGCTCAAATGGCCGTACGCCACACTTATCGATTGATTCACAACAAATTAGTTTTTTGCCTAGAATTCTAGAAAACGATGTGTAGCCTTCAGAGTACGAGTCACCAGAATAAATAGTATAGTTAAGTGATTCGCTCCGTTCTTCTAAAGAAAAACTCGATCTAAGCGTGTAATGTCGTGTTAGTTCAAAATATAGTAGTAAGTTCATTTGACGTGCAGCAATAAAAGAACGCAGATATCGCCTACGAATTTTGACCTCATTTCTTTGTACTTTGATCACTTCAACTTCATCACCCACCTCATCAAAGCTAATATATGAACCACTTTTTCCGTCATAATATAAATTATGGAAAAGGCGAAACTCTTCGAGAACTTCTATGTAGTCCTCTTTTCTACCGTGAAAATCACGAATTAAAATAGGTCGCGAATTCAGTTTTGAAGTGCAACACTTTTAAAGAATGATTTGGACAAGTGAGGTGCAACGTGTTGCACTTCACTTTTCAACTCGCGATTGGAAAGTAGAAGCATGGCAAATTACACCCACCTGTCACAAGAGGAACGATACAGCATTAGTGCTGAATTAAAAAGACAGACCTCTATCCGTGAAATAGCTCGTATCCTGAATCGGCATCCCAGCAGCATATCCAGAGAGATTCAGCGCAATAAAGGGAAGCGAGGCTACCGACCTCATCAAGCAGGGCAATTTTCGGCTGCACGTAAATATGTCCATCAAGTCCATTACGCAGACTTCGCTTTCGCCTTTATTGAGCATCTACTTCAATGCAAATGGTCACCTGAACAAATTTCTGGAGCACTCCGCGCCAAAGGTTGGACTGACGTTCCATCACATGAGTGGCTCTATCGGTATATTTACCAAGACAAAGCAAAAGGCGGTAGGTTACACCTGAACTTACGTTCGCAAAAAACCTATAGAAAGAGAGGCTATGCATCAAATGATCGTAGAGGAGTAATCAAAGACCGCGTGAGTATTCATACGCGTCCTGACGAAATTAACCAACGTACAAATGTCGGAGATTTTGAGGGTGATTTAATTGTTGGGGCGCATCATCAAGGTGCTGTTTTGACCTTGGTTGATCGAAAAAGCTTATTTACGTTAATGCGAGCATTAACCAGCAAACACGCGAAGACAACCTTGGATGCTTGTGTAACTTTAATAAGAGGAAGGAGCGTAAAGAGTATCACTTTCGACAATGGCAAAGAATTTGCTCATCACGCACAACTCAAATCACATGGTGTAGATGTATATTTTGCCGATCCGTATTGTTCAAACCAACGTGCTCGGAATGAAAATACCAATGGACTGATCAGACAGTACTTACCAAAAGGAACCTCATTTGATAAGCTTGATGATCAAGAGGTTAAGCACATCCAAGATGCGCTCAACCACCGCCCCAGAAAATCATTGCAATGGCTTACACCTGCACAAGTTTATTCTGGATTTTTATCTGTTGCACTTCAGTGTTGAATCCGCCGGTCTTAGAAAATCGTCATCTGGATTGGTATAATAAGTAGTAATGCTTTCGCCATCTTGGTATGACGTACAAAATCCAGGTCCGCCACTACCGATCATTAAATCCCAACCAGCCTGCGCCATTGCTTTTTCAGTTTTTTCTTTTCTTACCAAAGCACAATACATTCCACCATCGTGATCAGTATTATTAATCAAGTCTCTCTGGTAGACAGTAATCCAGAGCTCTTCGCCATGTTTATTTGTTATAAATTCAATAAAATCTTCAAAAGGATTTTGTGACATGTTTAAGAGTAATGTTCCTTATTTGCCGAAAAAGTTGTTTACTTCAAATTAGCATGTGTAGGCTGAAGGCTTGCCCCAGCACCACACAAAAACAACTATAAAAAACCTTACTTCATCACCACCAAAATCCGAATCGAATCAGGTACCAGTGACAACTGCTCAAGCAACTCCAAACCTTGCGCACGTTGATTGCTTAACCGTTCAATCTCATCATCACGCACACTTGGATTGTGTTCTTTCAGATAAATCAAACGATCCAACTCTGATTGCAAGTATTCGCCATAACGTTTCTGAGCGGTTTCAGCAAAACCTTTAATTTGCGATCTTGCGATTTCTTCCGCTTGCTTATAGCGTTGCTCAATCACATCACGGCGTAGTTTCACCACTTGACGCGCATTATTCATATCCAGCGCATGAATTTGCGGTTGAAGCATTGCCGAATTAATGCGTGCTGATAAATCCTGACCACTCTCGCTCATCAATACGCGGATCAACTGTTGTGGCAAACTTGCAGCGAGATTCAGAATCTTCGGTGCAATTACTTCAACACGGAACCAAGCTTCTAGCAGGATTTTACCCGCTGGAATGACTGAACTACGTAATACAGAAACATTGGCATTACCAAAAGACTGCGTGCGTACCATTTCGAAAATACGACCCATCAACGGATGTTCAACCGTCAAATATTCAGTATCTTCACGTGTAAGCGCCTGCTCACGATGGAACGTCACGGTCATACCATCTTCTGGCAAATCCAAACCATCAACCAGCATTTCTGCAGATGGATGAATAATTAAACTGCCGTCATGCTGTTCATCATGTTCGATATTGGTCGATGACAAGAAACGCAACATGAAGTCAGGCAAGGTGTTATTAGCATCTTGTTCCTGCATTGCACGCACAATACGATTGGCGACGGTCGGACGACAGGAGTTGAATTCAAGCAAACGATCACGTCCCGCTTGCAATTCAGTTTCCAATTCCAAACGTTCATCATTGACTTGCGCCAAGAACGCATCAAAACGATTGTGTCCTTCTTCGCTATCAATATTGGTCAGCAACGCGGCTTTCAAATCAGGTAAATGATTTTCTTGCAGAACTTGCGCGGTCGGAGAAATATGACCAAAAATATCCAACGCTTCGTTGTACCAACGGAACATGCGCTCTTGTGCAGTCTGCATCAAATACGGCACATGAATTTGAATACGATTTTGCTGACCAATACGATCTAAACGACCGATACGCTGTTCAAGCACATCAGGATTTGACGGCATATCGAATAACACAAGGTTGCTTGCGAATTGGAAATTACGACCTTCTGAACCAATTTCAGAACACAATAAAATCTGCGCGCCATAAGTATCATCGGCAAAATAAGCCGCTGCCTGATCGCGTTCCAGCAAACTCATTGCTTCATGGAACATCGCAGTACGTATGCCACCATGTACGCGTAAAGCCAATTCGAGCGACTCAATGACTGGGCCGCTACGTGCAAGCAATAAAACTTTTTGATGTTTGAGTTCTGTTTTAAGCAGATTCAGCAACCAAGGCACACGTGGATCGTTTTCCATCCACTCGCCATCAAGTTGCTCTTCTTCAGGCCACATTTGCTGACGCAAATTACCAGTGACAGGCCAGTTTGCAGGCGCAATTAACGGTGCTGGCAAACAATCACGACCTTGGAAACCTTGAATCGCTTCACGCGTATTACGGAATAAAATCCGTCCAGTGCCATGACGATCCAGCAATTCGCTAATCGCACGATAGCGCGCATCAGGCGTATCTTCGACAGGATGACCAAGCAATGCTGCAATCGCTTCATGCTGCGCTTCATCTAACATCTCTTCGGACATCAGCGCTTCAGCGACTTTTGCCGTATCCGCGTAGTTCGCTTCCTCTTCCAAGAAATGATTCAACGTATCAAAACGTTCAGGATCCAGCAGACGTAAACGCGCAAAATGGCTATCCACACCTAACTGTTCTGGTGTTGCTGTCAGCAGCAACACACCCGCTGTTTGATTTGCAAATTCAGCAATCACATCGTAGCGATCATTGCCACCGACATCTTCGTGCCACGTTAAGTGATGCGCTTCATCAACAACAAGCAGGTCAAAACCAGCTTCCAATGCCTGTGCTTTCAAATCTTCATGGTCAAGCAGTAGATCGATACTGGCAATGATGCAATTTTCAGTTGCAAATGGATTACTTTCAGGATCATTCTCTTTTAAGAATGCGGTGCGTTCTAAGTCAAACAGAGAAAAATTCAGATTAAAACGGCGACGCATTTCAATCATCCACTGATATTGCAAAGAATCTGGGACAAGAACCAAAATACGCTCGCTTCGACCCGACATGAGCTGCTGATGCATAATCAGACCAGCTTCGATGGTCTTGCCCAGACCCACTTCATCCGCGAGCAAAACACGCGGTGCAAGACGGCGACCGACTTCATGGGCAATATAAAACTGATGCGGAATTAAACCCACACGTGGACCAATCATGCCACGCAGCGGACTCGTCGCCATACGTGACTGCATAAGCAACGCTTCAATACGAAGCTCGTACCATTCTTTAGGTTCTAGCTGACTTGCGAGCAAACGCTCAAGCGGACGCGCGAGTTGTAAGTGCGCTGCTAGACGAGTTTCAGACAGTGTTTTAGTCGTTTCAGGTGCGGCAACTTGGCTGCAGTGATAACGCAGAACACCTGAATGGTTCTCAGCGGATAAAACGATCCAATCGATGCCATCGAGATCTGTGAGCGAGTCACCTGCTGCAAAAATAATTCGTGATAATGGCGCACTTGCACGCGCATAAACCCGCGTTTCATCACTTTTTGGAAATAAAATACTGATGGTCCGTTCATCAACATCTACTAGAACGCCCAAACCTAATTCTGATTCGGTATCTGACAACCACCGCTGACCAATTGCAAAATCTTGCATAACGCTTTTATTTCCAAAGAAAAACTAAGAAACGGATTGATGCTTTTTCTGGATGTTTGATTCAGTTTTTGTGCATTTTATACACGCGAAAAGTTCATCAAAACATGCAGTACACATTTTCACATATTTAGACGATTTTTATCGAATAATTTTGCAAAAAAAATACTTTGTTTAATCAATACTGCACACAAAATAGTTACATGAAACAATATTTAATTCGACCAAAAATCTGCATCTAATTTAAAGTTCATTCGCTCGCCTGTCACAGGGTGATTGAAACTCAATTCAGCCGCATGCAGACATAACCGACTCATCAACTGCTGAGCGCTTTCACTCGCATACAGTTGATCGCCGACAATCGCATGACCGATATATTGCGTATGAACACGAAGCTGATGCGAACGCCCTGTAATGGGTTTCAGTAACACTTTTGTGACATCGATGCCATTAACTTCATAAATATCGAGTGCTTGCCAATGCGTAAGCGCCATCTTCGGATGCAATCTATCCGCTACATGTAACGGCGGTGTATTCGGTTCATAACGCACAGGCACGTCAATTGTGCCTTCGCCAACTAACTTACCAAGCAAAACGGCTTGATAAATCTTAGTGGTGAGACGATCTTC
The DNA here is from genome assembly GCA_025363155.1 of Moraxellaceae bacterium. Lineage (GTDB taxonomy): Bacteria > Pseudomonadota > Gammaproteobacteria > Pseudomonadales > Moraxellaceae > Aquirhabdus. Next base: position 5,113 of record JANYEL010000085.1, on the reverse strand, counting down.
GAATTGCTTAGAAATATTGCGCTGCGCTTCTGGATTTAAGGCAAAAACCATGAGACCTGACGTATCACGATCAAGGCGATGCACTAATTTGATGGTGGGTTCGACCACTTGTAGCCGCGTCAGTAAGCTATCAAACAAATGTTCGCCTTTTCCAGGCACGGATAACAAACCTGGCGCTTTATTTACAATGAGGAAATCATCACAGCGGTAATGAACAGAATAATGCGGTTCTGGTGTACTTAAATCGGAGGACATATTACTCACTGCAAGATAATGGCAAATCTTGCTTATGATACCACTGTTCTAATTTTCATGACCGCTCTACAGATCAGCGGACGTGATCCTTAATAAACTGCGCAATTTCATCCAGCGCATCATTCGATGTTTGCAACAGTGCATTAAACATCTGGAAGTTATGCCACATCCCTGCATAGACATGATGCGTAACCTTCACACCTGAACGCTCCGCGTGTTTGGCCAATTGCGAAGAATCATCCAATAACACCTCTTCACTTCCCACTTGAATGAGCATTGGTGGTAAACCTTCCAACTCAGCCAACACAGGAGAGATACGCGCATCGGCACTTTGAATATTCCCGCGATAAGCATCTGCGCCACGCTGCAATATTTCTTTGGTTAGCATCGGATCGCGTGTTTTATTTATTTCAAAAGAACTTCCACACAGCGTCATATCAACAAACGGGGAAATCATGATCGTTGCAGCAGGCAAAGGAATATTTCGTTCACGCAGCGCAACCAGCAACGCCAACACGAGTGCACCACCAGCAGAATCTCCGCCTAATACGATCTGCTCAGATAAATAACCCTTTGTAAGGAGTGCCTGATAAGCCGCAAGACAATCATCAAAGGCAGCAGGATATTGATGTTCAGGTGCTAAACGATAATCCAGCATGAAGACTGTCGCACCACTTCGTGCAGCGATTTCACCACCTAATGCACGATGTGTCCGTACCGAACCTGCGACAAAAACCCCACCATGAAAATGCAATAATGCATAATTTGGCAGATCAGTTTTATTCACATTCTGTTTGAGCATCAAACGCTCAGCACTAACCCCACCTAAAGAAATACTTTCTACGTGCACATCTGACCGAGTTTTAAAAATAGCTGAGCTCAGCTCCATGCCATTCCGAAAAAAAGTCAACGGCAGCGGCAAGCTACTCGGGAATTTAAATGAACCCTTCAGTGCGAGTTTAATGGCGGTCTTTGCAACGCGGTCGATGTATTTCAAAATAGAATATCCTTAAATTACAGCAGTTTTATAGGTAGTTGACCCTTCATCTACAATATACTGACTCAAATCAAACCGACTCAGTTGATGACGCATTTCAAAAGTAGACCACGGCCACAGCGTACTATTGCGACCATTTGCATCAATAAAATAGCTATTGCATCCACCCGTATTCCAAACTGAATCCTGCAGCGCATCCTGTACCTTGCGATTGAATTCAACCTGACAATCTGGATCAACGTCAATGGTTTTAATCTTATGCAAGCGAACTTGTTTAAGCGCATCCAAAATATAATTCAATTGCGCTTCAATGATAATAAACGCGGAAGAACTTACAGCCAGATTTGGTCCAAACATCAAGAAAGCATTCGGGCAATCAGCTGTCATTGTGCCCATATAACCCTCAGGACTACCCTGCCAAAGCTCGGATACAGTCTGCCCACTCCTACCACGAACACGATTTAAAACCTGTGGCGCACTGATCTCGAAACCCGTTGCCAGAATAATGGCATCCACTTCGTGTGTGCTTCCATCACTGGCAGTAATCGTATTGCCTTTGATTTCGCTAACACCGCTATGAACGATATCCACGTTTGGCTGAACCAAAGCTGGGTACCAATCATTAGACTGAAGTACCCGCTTACAACCAATAATAAAATCTGGCGTCAACTTACTGCGTAGCTCATCACTTTTGACGGCACGATTGATGTTATATACTGCTAAACGCTGAATTTTTTTCATCAGTTGCGGATGCTGCATACTGCCATTCAACGTTTCAAAAACGCCATAGATCGTACCGCGTAAAGTCTGCTGAGTAATGGGCACATATTTAAAGATGGCTTGAGCGGCTTTTGGCAGCGCTTGGTCTAACTTTGGCAATACCCATTGCGGCGTGCGCTGGATTAAAGTGAGTTTGGCAACTTGAGGCTGAATTTTAGGAACAAATTGAATCGCAGAAGCACCAGTTCCGATGACTGCGACACGCTTGCCTTGTAAATCGTAATCATGTCGCCAACCCGCAGAATGGAAGGTCATGCCTTTGAAGGTCTTTAATCCCTTAATATCTGGATAAATTGGCTCATGCATTGGACCACAGGCCATAACCACGAAACGCGCAAAAAACACACCGGCACTCGTTTTCACAACCCAATGTTTTTGCTGATCATCCCATGATGAATCCAACATCTCATGGTTCAGCCTTACGTATGGCATCACGCCAAAGCGTTCGGCGGTTTCTTGTAAATAGGTTTTGATTTCCGCTTGTTCAGCGAACATCCGACTCCAATGTGGATTCGGTGCAAAAGAATAAGAATAAAGTGCAGAAGGCACATCACATGCGCAACCTGGATAAGTATTCTCGCGCCACACACCGCCAATTTCGCTCGCTTTTTCCAGCACGACAAAATCAGTAATCCCTGCTTGCTTAAAGCGAATTGCTGCACCAATCCCCGCAAAACCCGCACCAAGAATGGCGATCTCAACGTGTCGGACTGCAGTTGCTAATTCAGCATGATGATTTAACTGAGGGTTTACTTGCGGCACTTCTTCACTCTCCAATATCGATCTTATTTGTTTTTGCTATCTTTTAATCAATAAAAACTGCAAATACGCTCTGGTCATTTGCAGTTTTTGAACCTCTACCATACAGTATTTATATACTTTATTTAATGCTTAAACTTAACGAATTGCATCAAATTTTTCATGCATCCTTTGATAAAATGCAAATAAATGCGGATGTTGTTCATCCACTTTTATGCCAGCCAATCGACCAAAATCTAAAGCTGCGTACAAAGTTAAATCCGCAACGCTCAAACTATTGCCTGCCAAATACGGGACGACTTGTAAACGTCGATCAAAATACGCAAAACGAGACAACGCACGGCGACGCGCTACAGGGGCAATTTCTGGGATTTGCTCATATTTACCTTCCCAGAACGGATGACCATGCTGAAACGCGGTAATCATAGGCACCAAAATCTCAATTTCCGCTTGGCGGCTATATTGGTCAATCCGAACTTGTTCGATCAAATCGGTACCAAACAATGGATTCGCTGGATATATACCTTCCAAGTAACGACAAATTGCCATTGAGTCGGTGATGACTTGACCATCATCTAGTTCTAATGCTGGAATCTGACCTAGCGGATGGACTTGTAAATAATCAGGCGTGCGATTTTCGCCACCCGTTAAACTGACTTCAATGACTTGTAAGCCAATATCCGCTGAGATTAGCCCTTTTGCAGCCAAAAACAACAACACACGACGTGGATTTGGCGCGCGCTGCGCAGTAAAGAGCTTCATCTTGTTCTATCCTTTTCAATTATGGCTATGACGCCAAAATAACAACCCTAAACTATCAATAAACTATTGGTATTCAAATATTAAATTCAGATATGAATACATTTCTATTCGAGTCACTCACTTCCAAAACTATTGACCACTAAACAAGTCGAACAACGATGGATCACCACTATTCGCACTTCCATCAGTCGTGACAGTAGTCTTAACTTCAGCGGCTGGACGCTCGCCAATTGCAACTGCCAGCTTGACCTGTTGTTGACCGCGTTGAACCAAAAGATTGACTGTAGTATTTGGTTTTTGCGCGGCGACACGTTGAATGAGCTGTCCTGAGGTTGAAACCGCTTCGTTATTCACCGTCAAAATCACGTCATTGCTTTTAAGACCGCCGCGATCTGCTGGGCCATTTTTCAATGTGCCTACAATACGAACGCCTGCAGCTACATCCGAATTAACACCTTCGGTTGGATCTTCTTGATTTTTAACTTGAATACCCAGCCAACCGCGAGTCACTTTGCCACTTTGAACAATATCCAGCATGACTTGTTGTGCCAAGCTCGCAGGAATCGCAAAGCCAATCCCCATCGAGCCACCAGTGCGTGAGAAAATTGCAGTATTCACACCAACTAGATTTCCAGCCACATCAATGAGGGCACCACCAGAATTTCCTGGATTAATCGCCGCATCAGTTTGAATAAAATCTTCATAGGCATTGATGCCAAGCCCTGAACGGCCGATTGCCGACACGATGCCATGCGTGACTGTTTGCCCAACTCCAAAGGGATTACCAATTGCTAAAACGATATCGCCGACTTCAGTTGGATTTTTACGGAAAGGTAGAACTGGCAGCCCAGTTAAATTGACTTTAATGACAGCAAGATCGCTGTCTGGATCAGTACCAATCACAGCTGCCACCGCGCGACGACCATCTTGCAAAGCAACGATAATTTTATCTGCTTTTTCCACCACATGATTATTCGTCAGGATATAGCCATCAGAAGTCGCGATGACGCCAGAACCTAAACTGGTCGGTTGCGCAGCGTCACTCTGATCGCTATCGGGTAAGCCGCCATCTTGATGGTATTCAAAGAAACGACGCAGTGCAGGATCAACAATTTGTGAATGTGCGCGTACTTTTTGGGTGGTGTAAATATTAACAACCGCAGGAGCCGCGATTTTTACAGCGGAATGATAGGATGCAACGGTACCCGGCGCTTGAGACATGACCAGTTCAGAATTGGTCATCGCCAGCGTTTCTGGATGCTTGCGCCACTTCTCTCTTAACTGCCAAAAACCAACAATCACGACAACCAATAATACCCAAGGCAACACAGTCAAGACACGCCGCACTCTTATTCCCCTTTAAATCACTGTATTTACAAGTCTAAACGAGTTCAGCTTTTCTAGATGATACGATAAAATTTACATAAACTCATGCGACTATTTTCAGCTATTTTGGGTAGACTTGGAAACCCGAAAACTGTTGTGTCTTGTTTATGTCTGTATCTCATCCGTCATCCGCCACTCTACCACCAACCGCCGTGTCATTGACCAAATTGGTTG
>JANYEL010000076.1 GCA_025363155.1 Moraxellaceae bacterium | reverse complement strand
CCCATACGCGCCAACTTAAGCCGTAAGCTATTGATTTACATAATGCCACATAGCTGCACCAACTGATAAATCTCATCGGGTAGCGTCTGAAGCTTTCGCCTTCTCGGACGCTCCTTGATACTGCGCCAATAGGCTTCTGACTGCGCTGGATTTGCTGGGAACAACATCAATAATGCACTTTGCATCTCACAGCTCACCTGTTGCAATACACGCCAAGGTGTCAGCATGCGTGTCTGCGATAAACCTAACTCTTTGTCACCTACAAAACGCTGGTTTAAGCGCTGCTCCAACACCGCTGCATACAACAACTTTCCATACAAATACACCTCAGCCAATACGCTGTTTTTCTTCGCACGCAATTGGTCAATGTTGAGCAAGCTCTTCATGCGCTTGATACTCAGTTCAACTTGCCATCTCGCGCGATACAAGGCTTGTATGGTTTGGGTGTCAATGACTTCAGGTGGAATAGACGTGAAGATCAACAACCAACCGCTCAGAAATAAAGTGAGTTGTTTGGTGGTACGACCATTTTTGCACGCAATTTTTTTCGCACGCCGCCGCGCTTGATCGGCTTGCTCGTAAGGCACTGGAATCGCATGAACATAACCGCTAATCCGTAGAGATGCATGTGATAAATAGACAGGAATGACATGCGAAATGGGTTTCAGCGCTTCTAAAGTGCGTTGCTAGTCCACCTTTAACATGCGCTCATCATGATGATATAAAACCATATTCTGAGGATTGTATCGCACAATCACATCAGCACCTTGATCAATCACAGGCAACAGGGTCGTGGTTCGGCTGTAGCCGCGATCTGCGATGAGGACATCACCCTCTTGGATAGTGTAATGCTGAAGTTTCTCACCCACCTGATTGGTGGTCACAACAGCCTGAGTCAATGCTAATTCGAGTAAATCAATGGCTAGATGAAGGCGGTAGCTAGAGGTGGTTGCTCCACGTTCTTGTATCGTTGAGCCATCGACGACGATGAAGCGCAGTGAGCCGTCATGGCGAATTCGATGAAGACCTAGCACATTCGTCAGCAAGTATTTTAGCCAAGGCACACAGCGTTGCAGACGCTTTTTTACGGCCTCATCGCTGAGTTGTTGTTGGGATTGAGCAAAAGTTGCCGCACAGGTTCGTAATGAGAAATCTAATCCGCAATAGAGCATGATGAGATGGAGGAGTTGCAGTGGTGAGCTGAGCTTTCTTGCTCGGGAGAATGCACCCAATTGATAGGCTTGTTGCTGAAAATCTTGAGGAAGAGCTTGAACAAAGGGATCAAAACGAGTATTTATGTGCGGGGGCAGCTGCATACGGACTTTCACTGTGGTAGGTAAAAGTGTTGTATGCGGCTGCCATCCATTTTTTCAATTGTATTTCAAAGATTTAAGTCTTAAGTTGGCGCGTATGGGCTAAAACCCCAGCCTACGTTTATTGATTTTCTAAAATCTACTGCCCCACACTCCGCATTGCACTTTCCATCATCTTCAAAGTCGCTTCACTTTCATAAAATGGCGTAAGCTGGCGTGTGAGCCAATCACGAATATAGCCGCGATCGTCTAGAACTTTAATCACCATCGGCGCAAAGCGCTCAACTTCGGCGAGCATGTGCCTACGGGTAATACCCACTTCATCGAGTAACTCGGTTAGCGGCGCTTCTTCATACGCATCAAAAAATACATCAATGCCCGTATAAATCAGTCGTTGCACATATTCAGTTTGGCGAAGTCTGCGCCACTCGTCATAACCCAGCACGAAAAACTCTTCGATATCCAGTGGGTTCAAACCTTCAGCAAATTGTGAGATCGACTCGTCACGAACCGCTTGCCAAAGTTGCCAAATCGCATCGCGCCAAACACTCTCATCTAGCTCGCTGAGTTCTGTGCAACTTTGCTGAATCGTTTTGGAAACGGATTGTCTCAGTTTTTTCTCTAAAAATTCTTCTTGGGATCGAACGGTACTATTCAGTTTTCGGCGAATGCCCGTCGCGACACGCGAGCCAAGAATGGGATTCTTCGAGTCTTCATCCGAGGTCAGTTGTTGCAACCAATGCGGTGATCGTTGCGCAATCTGTTGCTCAAGTAAGATCAGCACGTGATCGGATACAAAGTCATGCAAAGTCGTGCTTTCACCAATTCTACTGAGCAGTGAGGAACGAAAGTCTCTTAGTTCTAGGATTTTATCAAGCCATTGGGCAACAACAGAGTTGCTGATTAGCTCTTTGACTTTTGGGGAATTTTTATTTGCAATAATGTGCAATTGCTGTGCGATTTCACCCGAGAGCGCCATCACGCCGCTACCCAAATCCAGTTCAAAAGCGAAGACACGTACGACTTCTTTGATCGACTGACGAGTGACCACTTGCCCTAATAACAACTCATCAGCCTGCGCCAGCAAACTATCCAGTTCGACTGCCGCAAGGTCAGTCATTTTCGGGCCTGTTAAACGCTGCCGTAATTCATTGACTTGTGCTGCCATTAAGTCAGCAGCAAGTTTTTTAGCAGCAGTTTGTACCGTCGTGTCATCCATGAGTTTATTCGCTCCAAAGCTTTATGTGGTTATTCGCCAGCAACCCAGCCATTGACCAATGGATAACGACGCTCGCGGCTAAACGCACGACCACTGATACGCGGGCCAGGCGCAGCTTGTTTGCGTTTATGTTCATTGCGATCAACCAAGCGAATCACATGCTCCACCGTAGCACGATCAAAACCTTGTTCAACTAAGGCATCCAAGCTCTTATCGCGCTCAATATATCCATAGAGAATTGCATCAAGCACATCGTACGGTGGCAACGAATCTTGATCGGTTTGATCAGGACGCAGTTCAGCCGATGGTGGACGGGTAATCACGCGTTCAGGAATCACTGGCGTTTCTTCCAGTGAGTTACGGAATGCAGCCAACTCGTAAACTTGCGTTTTATACACGTCTTTGAGCACATCAAAGCCGCCAGCCATATCGCCATAAAGCGTTGCATAACCGACAGACATTTCTGATTTATTGCCAGTGGTTAGCACTAAATGACCAAATTTATTGGAAAGCGCCATCAACAATGTGCCACGTGCACGGGCTTGTAGATTTTCTTCTGTGGAATCCACCGCCGCATCACCAAACAACGGTGCAAGTGTCTTGGTGAAACTATCCACGATGTTATGAATTTCAGCCACGTGATATCCGACATTCAAACGCTGTGCTTGCGCTTCAGCATCTTCAATACTCATCGCCGCTGTATAGGCATAAGGCATCATCACGGCATTGACGCGTTCAGCACCGAGTGCATCGACTGCAATTGCCAAGCACAAAGCCGAATCAATTCCGCCTGACAAACCGATAATCACCCCCGGGAAACCTGAGTGATTGACATAATCACTGACCGCAAGCACGAGGGCTTGATAGATTTCGGCAAGTTTTGGTAATGGTTTGATTGGCTCTTGTGCAACAAACGCACGCTGTTCCAGATCAAAGTTAACCAGCAACAATTCACTTTCAAAACGACCTGCTTCTGCGGCAACTTGTCCATCAGGATTGACCGCGATAGAGCCGCCATCAAACACGAGATCGTCTTGACCACCGACCAAATTCACCGATGCAATCGCAATACTATTTTCTGTTGCGCGATGGGTGAGGAGTGAACGGCGAAGTTCTTGTTTGCCAATTTGGAATGGCGAAGCATTCAACACGAGGACTAATTCTGCGCCATTGTCTTTCAAGGTTTTAATCGGTTGACGATGCCAAATATCTTCACAGATCAGCAGACCGACTTTACGACCGCTGATTTCAAAAATGACACTGTCTTTACCTGACTCAAAATAACGGGCTTCATCAAAGACGCTATAGTTTGGTAATTTCTGTTTGCGATACGTGCCGCGTTGTACGCCTTGTGCAAATACACCCGCGCTGTTGTAACGCTTTTTGCCTTCATTCAACGGGTAGCCAACGACAATGACGATGCCTTCAACCGCCGCGATTTCTGCCAATGCCGCTTGCACGCGGATCGCAAGGCTAGGGCGCAGCAATAGATCTTCTGGTGGATAGCCAACAATTGCTAATTCAGGGAATACAACGATTTGCGCGCCTTTTTCGCGAGCAGTGTTGGCTTGTTCAATAATTTTTTTTGTATTGCCCGCGATATCGCCGACAACAAAGGTAGATTGCGCTAATGCGAGGGTTAAAACACTCATTTTTGATCAAATTTCCAAAGAAAGCTCACTCAATACCGAGCGGCTGTGACTATAATTTATGTGCACTCACTATATCGCAGGCGGCGGCATTTATACAGAAAATGCAGTAATGAATTTTAGGTTAAAGTGTGACTTGGTAGTAAAAATCTTCATCGTTCAACGGTTGAACTTTCTTAAGGCGACGAATTTGAAATGTTGAAATTAATCATTATTTGCGGGTTTTTATATTTTTTGATCCGCTGGATAGTGCGTGTGCTGACTCCAGCGATCCCGACATCTCATGAGCCAGTTGAATTAAAGGCCTGTGAATTCTGCGGTGCGCTCGTGCGTGTCGATAAAGCGATCAAAGTTCATGGACGTTTATTCTGTAGTGAAGACCATGCCAATCGGATGCGTTAATCATGAAACTATTAACTAGTTTTGCAAATGATTTATCTCAGAAACTCACTTCATTGGCGACTTCGTCCAGTCGTATTTTGACTGATGGCGAACGCGCATTAGCGAAATCAGTATTTGGTGATGCGTTAGTTTTAGATTCTATTAGAATTTGTAGTAGTCCTTTGATTTTAAAAGGCTATGCAATGAGTCCCAATGGCTCTATTTATTTCAATCCCAATGATTTATCCGCCGATTTCAGCAAGCTTTCATTACCAACTCAATCATGGCTCATTCATGAACTCGTACTCACAAGTAATTAGTAAAAGAACACAATACACAAGTAATTTAAAAGTGGACAAAAACAATACAGTCACATGAAAGACTGACAACTATGCTTAGACTCTAGCGATATGTTTTTACTTGTAATAGGCGATATCATCTTACGAGTTTCAGAGACTTCGGCATGGCTCAATTAGCTCGAAAAATTTTACTTCCTGTTTTTATTCTAACCGAATTGGCCGAGCCGACAGATGAAGAATCGGTCTTAATCAAACTCCCCAGTGGCACTTCAGATGTCACTTATTCTATCCGCCAAAAGCGGACTGAGACCCTAGATGATGGTGGATCAGGCCTTGTATTCCGTCAAGAGAGATCAAACTTCAATCTGTTCCCAATAGTGTTGGGTGCAGAGGCGGTTCCTTGGGCTGAAGCAAATATTTATTTGCTTTCACGTATGCGAGATAGTCTATCCACAGTCATGTCTACTTACTCTAGTATTGCCGACGATTTGGCAGCCTATCGTCGGTATTTAGATGAAACACAGATTGATTGGACATATTTTCCAAAACACAAACTTAATCGACCAACCTATCGTTACAGTGGCCATCTTCGATTGGCAGTTGCTGCTGGCGAGATTGCTGGAAGCACTGCAAAGCGGAGAATGAGTGCAATAATCTCTTTTTATACATGGCTTAATGATGAAGGCGTTCTTATTCCGAAGCATGATCCTTGGAAAGCCTCAGACAGATATATTGGACTAAAAGATACCCGTGGTTTTAGTTTCACAAAGCTTGTTCGGACTACAGATGTTTCTATTCGAGTTTTTAAACAGAATGACCCCTATGCAGGAACAATTGATGATGGTGGTAGGCTTCGTCCATTATCTCAAGAGGAGCAAGGGTGGCTTGTCGATGCTCTTACTACAATAGGCAACACCGAAATGACATTGATTCATTTGTTTGGTTTACTCACAGGCGCCCGCATCCAAACAATTCTCACTTTTCGTGTACATCATGTCTTGGCGGAAATGGATAATCCCAATTTATTTGAGCTACGGTTCCCAGTTGGCCCTAGCACGGGTATTGATACCAAAAATGACAAACAAATTGTGTTGCATCTTCCACAGTGGTTTTATCAGATATTGAGAGCTTATGCTCATAGTGATCGAGCTAGGCGACGACGTTGCAGAGCAGATGGTGGCGACACAGCTGATCAGTATTTATTCCTAAGCATTCAAGGTGCTCCGCTATACCAATGTAAGTTCGACTCTCAAAATTTTGATGTGTCGAGTCACTTACGCCATGCAAAAACGGGGCAGGGTGTTCGTCAATTTATGACCGAGCGAGTTATTCCCTTTATTCGTGAGAAGTATAGTGCCCCAAACTTTCACTACAAATTCCATGATATTCGAGCTTCGTACGGAATGAATCTCACAGATATTCAATTGGATAGAGTAAGTAAGGGTGATGTAACTCTTCATCTAGCAAGGGAGTTTGTTAAAACGAGAATGAATCATGAGTCATCGTCTACGACTGATTTATATCTCCAGTATCGTAATAATCTAAAATTCATCCGAAGTGTTGGTGAGGAGTATGACGGCCACCTTCGTCGTCTCGCTCAACTTGCGCTTGAGGGCTTTCAATGAAATTTACGAGACGGCATACGATCATTTATGACCTGCCTCTCCCCGAAGGTACGATCATCCTCCGACCAGAATTTGTTATTGTCAGGTTTCCAAATGGGCAAACAGCGGATATCGGATCGCTTTGCTATATAAAGCGAGAATCTGCCCCAAAGCTTTATCAAGCTGGTAGAAGGAGCTCCAATCAAGGTCTGACCCCTGTCGAGTTTGAAGGACAGTTTTTTAAGAGAATGGTTATGCCGCTTGCAGCATAAAGTTGTTAAATGCTTCTGCTGGACTGATGTTACCTAATTTCGTATGCCTGCGCACTCGATTATAAAATATCTCGATC
>JANYEL010000062.1 GCA_025363155.1 Moraxellaceae bacterium | reverse complement strand
ACAACAAACTCAACTTCTTGAGCTATTTACTTCACAAGGTTGTAGTAGTTGTCCCCCCGCAGAGCACTGGCTGCAACAATTCACGAGCTCGCCACTTTTGTGGACTCAAATAGTGCCCATTGCATTACATGTCGATTACTGGGATGAGTTAGGTTGGAAAGATTCTTTTGCGAACATCGCCAATAGCCAGCGGCAACGCTCTTATCAACAAGCTGCACAAGTCGGTGGCGTTTATACACCTGGTTTTGTTATCAATGGCCAAGAATGGCGTGGCTGGTATGCGCAACAATCACTACCAACGATGAAACAAAATGTGGGAGTGCTCCAAGCAACCATTAAAAATCAACAAGTAAACGTTGAATATAGTGGAAAAACCGAACCGTTCGTATTACACGTTGCATTGCTCGGCTTTGGACTGAAGACAAATGTCAGTCGCGGTGAAAATCGACAACGTGTATTGGAGGAAGATTTTGTTGCGCTCGCCCAAGCCACTCAACAGTCGATTGATAACCATTGGCAACTCAAAATTCCTACCACAACGAAGATGGGTGCTGAGCGTTACGGGCTAGCAATTTGGATTGAGCGACCTGCACAATTATTACCAATCCAAGCAACGGGTGGCTGGCTGAAGCCATCGTCATAAATGCACAAATCAAGTCAGTCATAGGGTGAGCACTGCGCTCCCTATGACTTTTTCCGTTATTTACTTAACCAACACTTCCGCTTGCAACGTCGCCAAACCTTCACGCATTTTACGCAACAGCTCATCAGTCAATGTATGTACATCATGTCCTTCGACTGAAATAGCAGGCAGCGGCAAAATGTGTGCTTGAACGCGACTCCGCCCCAGAACATCCTTGAGATGCGTCCCAAAAGTCATTTCACCAATATACGGCATGATCGAATCTAAACGACCATCTGGACCTCGATAGCACAGAATCAATGGTTGAACAGGCGTTCCTGTTTCCACTGCGGCTGACAACAGCTTGCTATGCAAGCGTCGAATATCACGACCATCAGTCGTCGTCCCTTCTGGGAAAAACAACACAGGAAGCTTTTGGCGTAAAAAACCTGCAATTTGAACTGCAACAGCTGAAGCATCACCTGAACCGCGTTTGATAAATAACGACCCCGCCGCTTTTGCCAAACGTCCAATCACAGGCCAACTCGCCACCTCTGCCTTAGATAAGAAAAATACGGGTGCAGAAGAACCAATCACAGGAATATCCACCCAAGACACATGGTTACTCACCCATAACGCATGTTCAGTCGGCATCTCACCATGAATTTTGACATCAACCGCTAAGGCATTACAAAGCCTTAGACATACATCACGAATCACACGAGGATGATGTGGTTGATTCGGTTTCGTCAGCGCACCACTGACGCCTGCTGCATAAAAGCCCTGACCCACCGCAACCAAGAGACCACTTGAACGTAAGGTTCGACGAATCTGACGACGAGTTTGAGTCGGTAAGCTTGCAGCAAAAGATGGTTGTACGTCAGACATAAATACTCTCAAAAATGCTTTCAAAAAACTTAAGGCGATATAACGATGATACTCACCCAGCTTAATCGATAATCTACGCCAGCATAATGCCTAAATATGACAACAGTAACTCATTCACCGATTTACACCAATAGAAGCAAATGATGAATGTTAAGAACTGTACATAGAACAGGATGAGCGACAGCGTTCAACAACCATTCAAGGGATACATGGTATACTGCGCAGCATACGCAAACACGCTCATTTTCAACAATAATGTGTAGCTACTCGCTACAAAACACCTCATTTTCGACACGGATATTTATGGAACTGTTTGACCGACCGAGTGGTGGTGAACGCGCACTACTGGTTCACTTGAATATCTCTCACATCGACCATCAAGACCTCGAAGAATTCCGTTTGCTTGCACAATCAGCAGGCGCAGAAATCATTGATCTGATTACAGGTTCTCGCAAAAGACCTGATGCTCGCTTATTTGTCGGCAAAGGAAAAGCCGAAGAAATACATCAATCTGTCGTGACCAATGAAATTGATCTGGTGATTTTTGATCACACGTTATCCCCTGCGCAAGAACGTAATTTAGAAAAAATATTTCAATGCCGCGTCGTTGATCGTACAGGTTTGATTCTGGATATTTTCGCCCAGCGCGCACGTACCTTTGAAGGGAAACTGCAAGTCGAACTTGCACAGCTGGATCATTTGGCCTCGCGCCTCGTGCGCGGCTGGACTCACCTTGAGCGCCAAGGGGGTGGTATTGGTCTTCGTGGTCCAGGTGAAACGCAGCTTGAAACTGACCGTCGCTTACTGCAAATCCGTGTGGGTCAATTAAAAGACCGTCTCAACAAAGTTCGCCAAACACGTAAACAAGGTCGTGCGGCTCGCCAAAAAGCTGATATCCCAACCGTTTCCCTAGTCGGTTATACCAATGCGGGCAAATCAACGATGTTTAATCGACTTGCCGAAAGCGATGTGTATGTGGCGAATCAACTCTTTGCTACGCTCGATCCAACGCTGCGCCGCTTAGATTGGCAAGGTCTAGGACCATTGGTTCTCGCGGATACTGTTGGTTTTGTTCGTCATTTACCGCACGGATTGGTTGAATCGTTCCGCGCAACATTGGAAGAAACCTTAGAAGCCGACTTACTG
>JANYEL010000050.1 GCA_025363155.1 Moraxellaceae bacterium | reverse complement strand
GTCAGTTGATTCAGCGTGCCTGCTCCGACGACGAGGACTTGCTCAAAACCATCTTGTTCAGCTTGATACAAGGGTAATGTTTCGCCGAGTTTTGCAGTAAAGCCTGCACGGCTGGCGCTGGTTTGAATGGCTTGCTGTGTGGTTGGCGACAAAGTCGTTGGCAAACCAGACAGTGCATCGGTATCCAGCAAAATCACTAAAATATCATCTGGATGTGACGCAACTGCTTGTGGAGTGATTTGCAAAGAGAGCGATGCATTTGGAATGTTGGCGATATCAGAATGAGTTGCAGATGGCATGAGTCGTGGTGTCCAATCGTTTTAACGGTATGTGGTTGCGTGCAAAGCGTAGCGTAAACATACGCGGCAGATCATCACTGCATTAAAGCATTGTCGCTCGTTTCTGAACAGTAGTTTTAGGGTGATTTAAAGGGGTTATTGTTGTTTTAGATGAAGGACTGACGGTTCTTCTGTTTGTCATGGCACAATGTGTTCTTTAGAATGAACCATTAAACATAAAGTCCTCTGATTGACGTGGTCAAAGAGATGTCGCAATCGGGTACACTGTCTTTTATGTAGCGGCTAGACGCTAAAAGCATTTTGGAATTGAGTTATGGGCCATATTTGGGATCACGCATTGTGATTATCAGTCGCTATTTGCTGCGTCAAGTTGCGCTGACGACATTGATTGTGACCAGTTTTTTGACGTTCATCATGATTGGTGGGCGACTCATTAAATATTTCGGCATCGCCGCGCAAGGCAGCTTGGATGTGAGCGCGTTGTTGCTCTTGGTTGCTTATCGTTTGCCCGATTTCTTAACGCTGATTATGCCGTTGGGCTTTTTTACAGGACTTATGCTGGTCTTTGGACGTTTGTATGTCGATCACGAGATGGCGGTGCTGAATGCATCTGGCATTAGCCGTGATAGCCTAGGGCTCAAGTTGTGGCCGTTTGTGCTGTTCTTGATTCTTGCTGAAGCTGGACTGACGTTGTTTGCTGCACCGTGGGGATTTGATCATGCCCAAAAAGTCATGGCTGAACAATCTTCAAAAAAAGGTTTCGACTTAGTGAGCCCAGGTCGTTTTATTACGTCAGGTACCTATACGTTTTATGCTGAAAGCCAATCACCGGATCACACTTCACTGTTGAATGTCTTTGTTCATCAAAATGCGTCGAATGGTTCTGATGTCATTATCGTGGCAAAAGAGGCCGTTCGACTGATTGATCCTGCACGATTAAACTCCATCGTTGAGCTGCATAAAGGTCGTCGTTATGAGCTGAAAGCGGGTCAGTTACGTTACTCAGAGGCTCAGTTTGCAACCTATCGTTTAAATTTAAATGATGCTCAAGCCGCCGATGTACTCTCAACTGCGACAGAATCCATGCGGACTACTGATTTAATTGCTCAAAATGATGCAAAAGCGCGCGCGGAGCTGGGTTGGCGCGTATCAATCCCGATCATGATTTTGATCGCAGTCATTTTGTCATTGCCACTATCTGAAGTCAGTCCTCGACAAGGACGTTTCTTGCGTTTATTCCCTGCACTGCTACTTTTTGTGGCATTAGTCGTCGGACTATTAGCCTTAAAACTCAAAATTGGCAAAGGGACTCTGTCGGTGTGGGCGTATGCGGGTTTAATGACTTTTTATCTGTTTTTTTCATTGTTATTGGCGCGAAAACAACGCATGACCGCACGGTTTGGTGGAGGTAAATCGTCACCTCCAAATGGCGGTGGCGTCGTTGCAGTAGGTTTGGGAGATCCGACATGATTATGCGTCGTCACGTCAGTCGTGTCACCTTTGCTGCAATGGCAGGTGTGATCCTGATTCTCCTTGTGGTGCAAATGCTGTTTGTGTTTTTAGCTCAAATTGGTGATCTTACGACCGAATATCGTATTGGCTCGGCACTGTATTTTGTCTTACTACAGATCCCAACCAATTTATATGCGATTTTACCGATCGGTGCGTTGATTGGCGCGGTTGTCGGACTAGGCTCATTGGCGAGCAGCAGTGAATTGGTCGTCATGCGCGCATCAGGCGTCAGTGTGTGGCGCATCGTGGGTTGGGTGCTACGTCCCGCGCTAATTTTTGGGTTGCTCGCGTTTGCGCTCAGCCAGTGGCTGATTCCCCCTGCGACTCAGTCATCCCTTGCGGTTCGGAGTGGCATGACCAAAGATGTTGGTTTGCATGGTTATTGGCATAAGGAAGGCGAAGAGTTTGCTTTTATTACGTATGCCAATGAAAAAGGCGAGTTGGGTGCCGTGAAAGCATTCCAATTCGACGCAGACCAAGAGCTTTTATCCAGCTGGCAAAGTCCATCAGGTATGTATCAAGACGATGGAAAGCAGGGTAGTTTGATCTGGATGCTCAATGATGTATCAAATGCCCATATCCTCCCGACTGGCCAGAGCCAAGCCGTGCATGCCAAGCAACAGCCGTGGACAGTCAATTTGAAACCCAAGTTACTCTCAGCTGCAACTGCTAATCCTGAAGATTTATCGCCGAGCCAACTCTTTAAATATGTGCGGTTATTGTCAGTCGATCAAACGAACGTGACAAACGATTACAAGCTATCATTCTGGCAAAAAACGCTTGCACCATTAGGGTTGCTGTCATTGGTGGTTCTGGCGTGTGCCTTTGTTTTTGGTTCGTTGCGGAATCGTTCGATGGGCTTTCGTGTGGTCATTGCGTTATTGGTTGGTTTAGGCTTTCGCTACATCCAAGATTTTATTGGTTATGTGAGCTTGGTGGCGGGCGGTTGGATTGTGTTGTATGTGTTACTGCCAATCGCTGTGGCGTTTTTGCTTGGGGCTTTTGCACTGCGGCGCGCACGCTAAATAAGTATTAGCGGCGCGTACTGTGGCATAGAAATTTAGTCTTTCTGTGCCATGGTAATGGTGTAGGTTTTACCTTGTTTCAATTTATCGGAATTACCAAACACTTCTTTAAACGTCCGCTGCATAAATTCACGCAAGCCATTGATCGTGACGACATAGAAGCGTCCACCCGAATTCATCGCGTTATACGCATCCAACAAATACAAATAATGCTGTTCTTTGCTCGCTTTTGCTGGCAAATTTGACATGACTAAATCAAAACGACGCGCTGGATCAACGTGGCGAAAGCCATTCGACAATTGCACTTCGGTATTGGTTAAACGATTGTCAAAGCAGTTTTTCTTGGCATATTCTATAGCCACAAAATCCTTATCAATTAACAAATGCTTACCTTCAGGGCATTCACGTGCGGCAGTCATGCCAAGGATGCCATAACCACAACCGAGATCAATAGATGAGTCTGCTTTGCGGAACTCCATGTGATCGAGCAGCATGAGTGAGCCGTCATCCAGTTTTTCTGGTGAAAACAAACCCCATGTTGATGTGAACTTCATATTTTTGCCAAGAACGGGTTCTTCAAAGCGTAGATCTTGGCGCCAGCGCGTGTGGAGATTGTTGAGTTCTTGACGATTCATGGCGTTGGATTTCCGTTATGGCGAAAGGAGGAGGCAATTTTGGCGATATGATAAACGATTTGAGCGAAGGCTGTAAAATTAGTGCGCTTGTTTATTGAGGACATAAAAAAACCGTGCAAAATCATCCTGACTTTGCACGGTTTTTCTTTGAACGCTCTGGGTTTTTTGGCACGTAAGTCATGTGCGAACACAGCTCACGGTGTCATTTTTATAACCACGGTATGTATCTCCCCCTTTAGGTGATCCCTACCGATTCTCCTATGCTGCAAGTCGATCATCAAACTTTTGTCTTGTGCTTAGAAGTAGTCAATATCGTCATTTTACGTAAGCATTTACTGACAAATTTACCCTTAAATTGTGATTTTATAGTCAATAATTACAGGGGAATGGTCACTAAAACGCGTATCTCGATAAATAAATACATTTTTTATCTGACCCAGCCAATCATTGGACGCAATTTGATAATCAATCCGCCATCCAACATTCTTCGCCCATGCCTGCCCGCGATTAGACCACCACGAATATTCTTCGGCGTTTTTGTTCAATTCACGGAACGTATCGATGTAACCGAGCGAAAACACATCATCCATCCACGCGCGTTCATGCGGCAAGCAGCCTGAATTACCGATATTGCCTTTCCAGTTTTTTAGATCAATGTCTTTGTGGGTGATATTCACATCGCTACAGAAGATGACTGAGCGATTTTCGTCACGCCATGATTTGAAAATCGGGAGCATTTTTCCAATGAATTCATCTTTGCGCGCTTGGGCGAGTTCCGAGCTTGAACCCGATGGAATATATACCGAAGCGACGTCAAATGTTTTACCCTTGACCTCAAATGTCGCAATAGTGCAGCGACCTTCACTGTCGCAAAGTTCAAAACCCAAGCCATTGGTGACTTTGGTAAAAGGCAAGCGGCTATAGATGGCAGTGCCGGCATAACCTGCTTTTTCGGCAGGGAATAAATGCGTGTGCCACAGCGCAGGTTTGTGGCTTTCAAGCCATTGATGTTCTTGCAAACGTGTTTCTTGTAGGCAAATGATGTCAATATCCGAGGCATCGAGCCATTCAATGAATCCTTTGCTGGATGCTGAACGTAATCCGTTGGCATTCAGTGAAACGATGCGGATTAAACCTGTTTCCTTTGCTATCATTGCGCTATCCTCAACTGCATTATTTATGTGTGAAGTTTCACTGTGACTTTTGCATTATCAGTGCACACGCTAACCCCAAATTGGAGAATATCATGTCGTCATCTCAACCTTCGCCGCAAAAATTCACTGTACATGGGCTGATTGAGTTGGCACTGCAACGCGGGGTGCTTAAATTTGGTGAGTTTACCCTAAAGTCAGGTCGAATTAGTCCTTACTTTTTTAACGCGGGTTTGCTCAATGACGGCGAAGCGTTGTCATTGCTCGCGAGCGGTTATGCACAAAAAATGATGGCAAGCGAAGACGTTGGCGTGCTGTTTGGCCCAGCGTATAAAGGCATTCCGCTGGTTGCTGCGACTGCTAGCGCGCTGTGGCATGAACATGGCGTTAACGTGCCTTGGGCGTTTAACCGTAAAGAAGTGAAAGATCACGGCGAAGGCGGTTTGCTGGTTGGCGCGCCTGTATCAGGTCAGCGTGTGTGGATTGTCGATGATGTGATTACTGCGGGAACTGCGATTCGTGAAGTGATGACTGTGCTGAAACAAGCAGGTGCAAAGGTTGCAGGCGTGCTGGTTGCGCTTGATCGTCAAGAGCGTGGTCAAGGTCCACTGTCCGCGATTCAAGAAATCGAGCAGCAATACGGCATTCCAGTGCAAGCGTTGATGACGATGACGGATTTGATGAATTATTTGAAAAAAGAAAACCGCACTGAAGATTTAGCGCGTATGCAAAGCTATCGCGCTGAGTTTGGGATTGTTGATCCTGTGCATGGTGGTGATCCGCTGCAACGTGGTTTGTTCGATGAAGTCGCGTTTTAAGAAAAGCAAAAATCTAAAGCAAAATCCCTCCCAACCTCCCTTTGCAAAGGGAGGAGCTTTTCTATTTTGGCGTAGCCAAAGTAGTTCCCTCCTTAGAATAAAGGAGGGTTAGGGAGGATTTGCTTTTGATCTTTTCTACAATATCGAAGTTCACTGAGCGGAGTCGAAGTGCACATCTAAACCGTTTACGACTCAGAGAGCGCACATTTCGACTCCGCTCAATGAGCTAGTTTTTTTCGATTTTCTTTGTTGAAAAAACAATTTTCTCCTCAATAAATGATTCAGTCTGATTATTAAAAGGTTGCCACATCATGCGCATTCTCGTTGTCATGGATCCGATTGAAAATATTAATATTAAAAAAGACACGACACTCGCGATGATGTGGGCGGCGAAGCGTCGTGGGCATACGTTGGGTTATGTGCTGCAAAGCGATTTGTTTATTAATAATGGCAAAGCCTTTGGTTTGATCAAGCCACTAGAAGTCTTTGAAAATACAAAAGACTTCTTCAAGCTCGGCGAGACGGTTCGTGAATCACTCGCGGATTACGATGTGATTTTGATGCGTAAAGATCCGCCGTTTGATATGAATTTTGTCTATACGACGTATATTTTGGAGCAGGCCGAGCGTGAGGGCGCGTGGGTAGTGAATCGTCCGCAGAGTTTGCGTGATTGCAATGAAAAGCTGTTTGCCACGCAGTTTCCTGAGTTGATGGTGCCGACGTTGGTGACGTCGCAGCAATCGCTGATTCGTGAGTTTTTGGCGGAGCATGGCGACATTATTGTGAAGCCGTTGGATGGTATGGGTGGTTCGGGGATTTTCCGTTTGCAGACTGGCGTGCCGAATGTGGGTTCGACCTTGGAAATGTTGACCAATCTCGGTCAGTTGCCGATCATGGCGCAGAAGTATATTCCTGAGATTGTCGATGGCGATAAGCGCATTTTGCTGATCAATGGCGAGCCTGTGCCGTATTGTTTGGCGCGTATTCCGCAGAACGGTGAGGTGCGTGGCAATCTTGCTGCTGGCGGACGTGGTGAGGCGCGACCTTTGACTGAAAAAGATCGAGCAATTGCGGCGAAAGTTGGACCTGTGCTCCGCGCAAAGGGTTTGATTTTTGTCGGTTTGGATGTGATTGGTGAGTATGTGACGGAGATCAATGTCACGAGTCCGACGTGTGTACGTGAGATTGATGCGCAGTTTGGGACGTCGATTGCGGATGATTTGTTTGAGGTGCTGGAACGTGGGCGGGGTTAATACCTTCCTATTTGGTGCAATGCGCTTTGGCTTATTGCACCTTACGCGAGTTAATAAAATAATAGATTAATTGAAAATAAGCACAGAGGGATTTATGAAAAAGATACTTTATGAAGCGATAACAGCTGAAGGTGAAAAAGTAACGAACTTTATAGAATGTGATAATAATGCGGATGCACTGCAAAAGCTAAAAGATAGAGACTATAGGGATATTAAATTACACAGTGATGCTTATCTCGCGCCAGAAAAATCATATCTTGAAGGGCGATCAGAACAAGAAATTGTCAAAATCGCCAAATATCAATTAGCTATTAGGTTGCAGGGCTCAAAATTATCTAGACATCTAATACGAGCATTTGAAAAAGATATGCGCTTATTATTTTGTTTCGTGTTATTTTTTATTTTAGGGCTCTTCACACCCTATTATGGTTTATCGGTTTTGGTCTTTTTTAGCTTCATATCATATGTTTTCCGTGCTATTCGAAAATATAAAATCCCAGATGCTTATCAAGATGCGCTGAAAGCGCATGCATTGGGAGATCATCAGCTGTTTTTTAAAAGTAAACAATTTCTACAACAGCATATAAGTAAACCTCTCATTAATCTTGATTTAGATGGACGAGCTGCAACAATCTACGCATCAGTTGGTCGTATAGATGAGGCTGTTGCCTTATTAGAAAAGTGGCGAGATTATGCTGATACGAATTCTCCAGGAGAGTTAGAGTCGAGACTTGCAGCAGTGTATCAAAAAACAGAAAACTTTAAACAAGTTGTTGATTTTAGGGTTATTTCTTATGAGAAATCAAACCATAACCAAACTCGCGCATTGGATTTAGCGATGGTCGAAGTCAGATATGGCGATTATCATAAAGCTGAACAGTTATTGGCTGAGATTAGACTTGAGGAATTACAAACGATAGGACTTCCATATTTTAATTGGATTAAAGGTTTGATCGAATATAAGAAAAATAGTGATCTTGCAGAAGCGACTTTATCTTCTGCACTTTCAAGTATGATGTCGTCATATGCAAAAAAACCTGCGGGATGGATTGTTTTAGCCTACTGTATTGGTGAGTATGCAATGTATGCAGAGTCTGAGCAGTCGAAGAAACGTGCAGAAGAGTTGCTACCTAAGTTCTGGAAAGTCTTGCGTGTGCATGGTGAAAAAGAGATGGTTGTCAACTTGCGGGAGAGATATCCGACATTGAAGCTTGCATAAGCAAGCAGGTGCAATGCGCTTTGGCTTATTGCACCTTACGAGCTTTCCACCACACGATTCCACAGCCCGATAACAATCCCAATAGCGCACCCAAGATTAAGAAAATAATACGATTGGGAAATGTCTGTTTGTCTGGATTATTAATCGGATAAATAGGTTTTGTTGAAAGTTCATCAATCAATATTAAGCGACCCTTGAGTTGGTCTTGCTGTAATTGCAAAGCTCTATTTGTTGAATCTTTGGTTTTCAGAAGATCAGCCGCAGCGGAATGTCTCCCACCTCGTGCCACCTGATGGTTGAGTGCGGAAATGTCATAACCAGATCTAGATAAGGCTTGATTGACGGTCTGCAATTCTTTATTCAGACGATTTTTGGTGGGCGCTGTCATTGGCGCATGCATCGCTTGGAGTTCAGCAATTGCCGTTTGAATACTTTTTAACGCATCCTGTTGACTGTAAGCAGTGACAGAGATATTGATCCATTCCTTATTTTTAATCGGGCTCGCAATAAAGGTGTCTAAGAAAATATCACTTCGCTTATCCTGCCCCTTCTGCGTCGGTAAGTGTAAGTCATTGAGAACTTTTTCTTTAAAACCAAGCTGATTGACGTTTTCTACACTTTGTAGATGGTCTTCTACTGCCGCTATATCACCTTGTACTGATGGTAGTTTTGCAATTTGTAACGTCGTTGAAGCTTCCCATTTTTTTGGCAAGATCAGGGTGAGCACGAATGAGACAAATATAGAAAATAAGACCACGCCTAAGATAAGACGCCAAGATCGCCCCATCATTTCCAAAAAATTAGAGAGTTTCAATCGATACTCATTGATGAGTTTCTTGTTTTTTTCGGAGATGACAAGATTGAACATAAATTTGGGGGCTGTATGAGATTGGCTTGATATTAGCCTACAAAAATGAAGATCACAAAATGTAAATGAATTAAAAATATGTTAAATGTAGCGTCGATTCACCCGATTAATAATTAAGCGTATGATTGGCCTCTAGCCAATAAAAATGGAGTGAAGCCATGAAATACCAAGGAAGTTGTCATTGTGGTCAGATTGCCTTCGAGGTTGAGGGTGAAATCCCCGAAGTCATGTCTTGTAATTGTTCCATGTGTCAGCGCAAAGGCACGCTCATGTGGTTCGTGCCGCGCGATGCCATCAAACTGCTCACACCAGAAGAAAATATGAGCACGTATACCTTCAATAAACACACCATCAAACATCGCTTTTGTCCAACTTGCGGCATACATCCCTTCGGCGAAGCGCCTGCGCCCGATGGTCAACAAATGGCTGCGATCAATGTCCGATGCCTTGAAGGTGTAGATGTCTCGACTTTGCAGGTCAAACATTACAATGGACGTGACCATTGAATAAAGCAGTGGGGAAGTTCAACTTTATCATTCTGTGAATCATGAAAGTCGAACGAGTTATTTCAATTAGAAGTGACTATTTGGTAACTTCAAAAACTCAATTTCTTCCTCAGTTGAAACTCTACCCAAAACGTCATTGCGATGGGGATAACGACCAAAACGATCAATAATCGCTTTGTGTTTTTCTTCGAAATCTAAATTTTGTTTCAGACCTAACTCGGTATACAACTTGAGCGCTTTCTTGTGAATGTGTGCCGATTCGCTATGCATAAACGGCAAGTATAAAAATACCCGTTGTGCTTTCGTCAGTTTCTGATCGTAATCACCGCGTATCGCTTCTTGAGCCAGCACCAGCGCAATCGTATCCGCCGCAAATTGCCGTGGGTCATCACGAAATAAATTCCGTGAAAATTGATCAAGCACAATGATTTCCGCCAAACGTCCTAGCGCGCCAAAACGTCGCCATTTGGAGAGTTCGCCATGGATTGCTTTGGCATGAATATCCGCAAAACGCATCCGAATGGTTTCATCAAATAAGACATCTTTTTCAAACCATTGCTTCGGTTTTGTTTCCTCAAACCAAAATGAAATGACCTTTTTATAATCTGGGGTTTTGCTCATTGAGATGACCTTGGTTTTTTTGAGGTAGTGGCTTTTGCTTTGAAGTCTTCCCCATCAGGGGAAGGGGTAACAGAATTAACCCAAGAAATCACGCTTTCCAAGTTGCACACCTTGCTGACGCAAAAGGTCATACGCAGTAGTGGTGTGAAAATAAAAATTCGGTAAAACCCACTGATTCAAATAATCCTGCCCCGTAAAGTCCATGACGATTTCTGGGCCCATCGGGATTTTAAGCGCGCGTGTTTCTGCGCCAACAAAATCGCTTTCGTGAATGCTTTCCAGGAAAGCGATGGTTTTGGCGATGCGTTCTTGTAGTTCTTCAATCGTTGATTCATTGTCTTCAAAAGCGGGTGCTTCAACGGCAGCCAAACGCGCCGCGCCTTTTTTGACAGTATCGCAGGCGATCTGAATTTGGCGGCTCAGCGGAAACATATCGGTGGCGAGGCGAGCGGATAATAAAGTGGACGGATCAATTTGTTGTGCTTCCGCATGCGCAGCGGCTTTGCCTAGAATTTTGGATTGATTTTCAAGGATGTGTTTCGCTGGTGGAACAAGTGCGCTATAGATTGAAAATGTCATGATAAAACCTCAACTGAGTCCGTGTTTTTCTATTTAGTTTCTAAATAGCTTGTAAATAGTTTCTAAGTAATATGAGTGCTGCACTTCTATCGTTTTTCAGCAAATCAGTATCCCTAAGATACTCCTTTTTGTGTGAATTCTGCATCACTTCATTCAAGGTTAATGGTCAAAAAAACATGATTATTTTCTAAAAACGCGGCTTCAATGTCGATAAGCCGTATTCCCTATAAAAAAAGCTCATAATCAGTCGCCTTTGATCGGTCAAATTCAAAGAATATCTTCAAACATGTACCTACAAACAGGTATCATGGCGAATGTTGAGCGCACCATATTAGGTCGGCTCTTTTGCTGATCGCAGCGACATAATTTTTACTTAATCTGCACTCAAACATAGGTTAACTTGGTATTGAATAATCCAACTCAATCGCACGTTTTATCACCTCAGCGTGTCAAGAATGTGATGGTCATGGCGGCAGGCACAGGCGGGCATATTTTTCCTGCGCTGGCGGTTGCGGAACAGTTGCGCGCACAAGGCATTGATGTGCATTGGCTGGCGACCATGTCGGGCATGGAGCATCGTTTGGTGCCATCGTCAGGCATCCCGTTATATCCGATTGATATTCAAGGTTTACGTGGCAATGGCCTGAAACGGCTGATCGCTGCACCGTTTAAAATTATCAAGGCCACGCTGGCGGCGATGCGGCTGATGCGTGCATTAAAGATTGATGTAGTAGTGGGTTTTGGCGGTTATGTCGCAGGACCGGGCGGTCTGGCGGCGCGCTTGCTCGGCATCAAGCTGGTTTTGCATGAACAAAACGCAATTGCAGGCATGACCAATCGTCAATTGTCGCGGATTGCGACTACGGTGTGTCAGGCGTTTCCGCAAGCGTTTGCGCCTGCTGAAAAAGTCCACACCACAGGCAATCCTGTGCGTGCTGAGATTCTGGCTGTTGCCGAACCAGCAGTTCGTTTTGCAGGGCGTCAGGGTGCGATTCAAGTGCTCGTGATTGGCGGTTCGCTGGGCGCGCAAGCGTTGAATGAGCGTATTCCACCTGCGTTGGCAACGTTGGCATCGACCGAGCAACCGATTCATGTCCGCCATCAATGCGGTGCGAAGCAAGTCGATGAAACACAGGCGCGTTATCAGGCGCTCAATGCTAACAATTTGACGTTTGAAGTGCTGGCTTTTGTCGATAATATGGCGGCAGCCTATGCGGGTGCTGATTTCATTATTTGCCGTGCTGGCGCGTTGACGGTGTCGGAAGTGGCGGCAGTCGGTTTGCCCGCGGTATTTGTACCGTTGCCCCACGCCGTTGATGATCATCAAACGGCAAATGCACGTTATTTAAGTGATGTGGGCGCGGCACTGCTTTGCCCACAGGCGACGTTAACGCCTGACGTTTTGGTTGAGCAACTCCGTCCATTGTTGAGTCGTGCGACTTTGCTGGACATGGCAAAAAAATCACGATTACAGGCAAAACCTGATGCAACAACGGCGGTTGTGAGTGCGGTGGTTTCACTCTGATCGCATAGAGATGTGCATGCAGATGTGAATAAAAGAATTTTTTGAATGTTGTATCACAATATAAAACATGGAGTTGGATATGCCGACATCAGCGTCTACCTTGGCGGCGACAGCGCAAGAAGCGACCAGTAAAAATGGTAAAACCAGTCGTCTCATCGAAATTCCAGAAATGCGCCGTATCGGGCGAATTCATTTTGTCGGGATTGGTGGCGCGGGCATGTGCGGTATTGCCGAAGTGCTTAAAAATCAAGGTTATGATGTCACAGGCTCTGACCAGAAAAGTGGCGAAAACACGCAGCGTCTTGAAAGCATGGGCGTGAAAGTGTTTTATGGTCATGATGCGGCGAACGTTGATGGCGCCAATGTGTTGGTCGTGTCGACCGCCATTGATCGTGAAAATCCTGAAATCAAAGCAGCGATTGAGAAGCATATTCCACTGGTACGCCGTGCTGAAATGCTCGGTGAGCTGATGCGGTATCGTCATGGCATCGCGGTTGCGGGCACACATGGTAAAACCACAACCACCAGTTTATTGACCATGATGTTGGCAGAAGAAGGCTTAGATCCGACGTTTGTCATCGGCGGTATGTTAAATAGCATGGGTAAAAATGCTCAGCTCGGTGCAAGTCGTTATTTGGTTGCTGAAGCCGATGAAAGTGATGCGTCATTCTTATATTTGCAGCCAATGGCCGCGATTATTACCAATATCGACGCTGACCATATGGAAACTTATGGCGGCAGTTTCGAGAAGCTCAAAGATACGTTTATTGAGTTTCTGCATAATTTGCCGTTTTATGGTTTGGCTGTACTATGCGGCGATGATGCCAATATTCAAGAACTCTTGCCGCGTGTCGGTCGCCCATTTTTGACTTATGGTTTTAATGAAGGCAATGATATTCGTGCGGTTGATGTCGTTCAGCTTGGTATGCAAACCCGTTTTACCGTGTTGCGTCGTGATCGCGAACCATTGACGGTCACCACCAATCAGCCGGGTATGCATAATGTGCTGAATGCTCTTGCTGCGATTGGTATTGCGACAGATGAAGGCGTCAGTGATGCGGCCATTAGCCGTGCGCTGTCTGGCTTTGCGGGTGTAGGTCGTCGCTTCCAAATTCAAGGTGAGTTTGATCATCAAGAGGGTAATGTTCTCTTGGTTGATGATTATGGTCATCACCCAAAAGAAGTGGAAGTTACCATTAAAGCCGCACGTCAAAGCCACCCAGATCGTCGCTTAGTCATGTTGTTTCAGCCGCATCGTTTCACGCGAACCCGTGATTGTTTTGAAGACTTCGTCGAAGTCCTCTCGCATGTTGATGTGCTGTTATTGATGGAAGTGTATTCAGCGGGCGAAAAACCAATTGTCGGTGCGGATAGCCGTAGTTTGGCGCGTAGTATTCGAGCGCGTGGACAGGTTGAGCCGATTTTGGTTGACCCAGTGGATGAGCAATTGCCACAAGTGTTGCAAGGCTTGTTGCAAGCAGGAGATTTGTTGCTGACCCAAGGTGCAGGAAATGTCGGCGCGGTGTCTAACGATTTGGTACAGCAGAAACTATATCTACAGGTAAAATCGGAATCAGTAGATTAAATATAGCCAGATGCTGTCTGGCTATAAAAATATACACAGAACACATCGATTGGGTTTGTCCTTGCATGATAGATTGCGCGGTTAGTGGATAAAACTGATCGAGAAAAGTAAATAAAAGAACGCGTTTTCATTGGCGTTTAAGTATTGGTTAAACATTGGATTTGAACAGCATGGCACAGTTTGGAAAAGTAGCGGTTTTGTTTGGTGGGACATCAGGTGAACGTGAAGTTTCACTGAAAAGTGGTCAAGCAGTGCTGGATGCATTGTTGTCGAAAGGCGTTGATGCTGAAGCTTTTGATCCTGCGGTTCGTGCCATTAATGAACTGGCTATTTATGACCGTGCGTTTATTGTGCTACACGGACGTGGCGGTGAAGACGGTCAGATTCAAGGCGTGCTGGAATGGATGAATATTCCATATACAGGTTCAGGTGTGTTGGCATCGGCACTGGGTATGGACAAAGCCCGCACCAAACAGCTTTGGAAAGGCATTGGCTTGCCAACTGCGCCATACCGTTTATTGGATGAAAAAACCGATTATCAAGCGGTGATTGCTGAACTCGGTTTACCACTGATTATCAAGCCTGTGCATGAAGGTTCGAGCATTGGCATGAGCAAAGTTGAAACACCAGAACAACTCGAGCCTGCGTACCGCGAAGCGAGCGGCCATGATGCAGTGGTGATGGCGGAAGCGTGGATTACTGGTCGTGAGTTTACCGTGGTCATGTTGAATGGTGAGGCGTTGCCTGTTATTCGTTTAGAACCTCCAAAGGACGTGGCGTTCTATGATTATCAAGCTAAATATCTACGCAATGACACCCATTACGGTATCCCTTCAGGTTTAACCGATCTGGAAGAAAAAGAGCTACAACTATTGGCACTGCGTGCGTTTGATGCAGTCGGTGCGACAGGTTGGGGACGCATTGATGCCATGCAGGATACCCAAGGCCGTTTTTGGTTACTGGAAGTGAATACTGTTCCAGGCATGACCGATCACTCTTTGGTCCCTATGGCCGCAAAAGCAGTCGGTTATAGCTTTGCCGATTTGTGCGTGTCAATTTTAAGCCAAACATTAACATCCGTTGCGGAAAGCACTTCTGCAACCACTACAGCGAAAGTGGGTTGAGAATCAATTAACGATGGCACAGTTACCGATGTCTGCCCGATCCATACCCCTGTCTGCCAAGGCTGAAACTCAGCAAACGCTTGGCGGCAAACTGTCGGATATGGGCAGTTGGTTGTTGATGGTGATTGCGCTGGTCCTCTGCGGCATGGGCGGCTGGGGCATTGTCAATCGACTGTTGCATGCCCCCGTGGCACAAGTCATCGTCACGGGTGAAATTTCGGCAACGGAACAGCATTTGCTTCAAGAAAAAATTCAGCCGTTGATGCATGAAAATTATTTCACGGCGGATTTGGTCGCGATTCGTGACGCTGCACTGAGCTTGTCTTGGGTGGAGAGTGTCACAGTGACGCGCCATTGGCCTGATGGTTTGCTGGTGCGGGTGATTCCGCGTCAACCCGTAGCGCGTTGGGGTAGTGGTCGTTTGCTCAGTGGTCAAGGTGTGGTGTTTATTGAAGCGGCACGCGCTGATCATGCCGATTTGCCGTTGCTACATGGTCCTGAGACACAATCACTCGCCATGATGCAGCAATATCAGAAGATTAATCAGTGGTTTGCACCACTCGGTTTACGCTTAAAAGAGCTGTATCTGACCGATCGGATGACATGGTTTATGGCATTTGATTCAGGTGTACGTGTGATTGTTGATCAAGAACAAACCAATTTGAAGTTACAGCGTCTGAGCGAGCTTGGACAAGGTAATGATCGCTTACATCAACTGTGGCAACGAGTTGCTGCGGTCGATTTGCGTTATCGCAACGGCATGGCGATCCAGTGGAATAATGCGCCGACTAAGCCACTCACTGTAAATGCGGCAACGAGCGCACCAGTTGTGGATTCGACGACGGCTGCAAGTACGACGCAGCCGTAATTTGTTACATGTTATTGGTAATTTTTTGACATTGAATGTGCGTTAACTGATGTTATCCGCTTAGAATGTGATCTTTTTTAGATGAATGCTTGAACAGAAGAGTTATGAAAATGGGCTGTAATGATGAGTGATACTGAAACTATTCCGACGATTGTTGCGATTGATGTCGGCACGCACAAAGTTGCGGTACTCATTGGTCGTGTGCATGCCGCTGATCGTATTGAGGTCATTGGTTTAGGTCATGCTGCCAATCGTGGCATGAGCAAAGGCATGATTAATAATATGGACAAAGTCGTTGCCGCGATTAAAGAGGCGGTGGCTTTGGCAGAAGACATGGCTGATTGCCGTGTGCATAGTGCGTGGGTCGCGATCCCAAGTCCTGAATTACAAAGCTTTAATGCATCAGGTCGTACGCCTGTTGCCAACGGTTCAATTACGACCGCAGAAATTGTTCGTACGCTGGAAATGGCAAAAAGCAGTCATCTGATGCCAACGCATTATCTGATCAATGCTGTGCCACTGGGCGTGGCGATTGATGATCGTGAGGAATGGGCGGATTACCCAATCAATATGGTAGCGGGTGCGATTACGGGTCATTATCATCTGATGATGTTGCCAAATAACACCATGCAAAACATTGATAAAGCGCTGAAATCGGCAAATATCGGCGTTGAGCGAATGATCGTGTCTAATTTGGCGACCGCTGAATCGACCTTGCTCAAAGATGAAAAAGAATTCGGTGTGTGTTTGGTCGATATCGGTGCTGGAACAACGGCGATTTCGGTGTACTTAGAAAATCGTTTGATTCTCAGTCATACCTTGCAACGCGGCGGCGAAAACGTCACCCGTGATATTGCCTCGGTTTTGCATACTTCGGTCGACCAAGCCGAAATGCTGAAAGTGCGTTATGGTGGTGTCAATCGTGAACTGATTCGCGCTGACCAAATGATTCAAGTGGCAGGTGTGGGCAACAATCCTGCGCTGACCATCAGTCGGATGGATTTGGCAGACATCATCATTGCTCGTTATGAAGAAATTTTGGAAGAAGTGCGTAAGCTACTGGTAGATAGTGGTGCAATTGGTGTGTTACGTCATGGCGTGGTACTCACAGGTGCATCATGCCAAATCGAAGGCATCGTCAATCTAGCGCGTCAGTCGCTGGGTGTGCCTGTGCATTTGGGCAATCACCCTGCCAGTGTTGAAATTCGTGATGACCGTAAACCGTTACTTCATCGGACAATATTTGCCACCGCCAGTGGTCTGCTGTTATACAGCCAAAGCGAAAATCAGCGTTGGAATGAAGACGCCAATCGTGATACAGGGCGCGGCGAACAAATCGTGACGCGCCTGATGGTGACACCATGGCGACGTCTTGTGGATAAATTGCGCACCGTTTTTTAAGAATTTGTTAGGCAGTAGTGTTTGAATTTGCAGCACTGTTGGAAAGTTGAATGATTTAGTTTTTGTATTGAAATAGTTGATTGTTTTTTGGTTGTTCTGGTCAGATGGGTGAGTGATTATTGATGGCAATGATCCTTTATTTATTTTTGACACCTTAAACAGAACTTAACGTATTTTTTACCATTTTGGCTAATGGCTTGCATAGAATCGTTTAGAGTTGATCCCGATTCAAACAAGTCATTGCGGTATTTTTATTTTTGGAGACGCAACACCATGTCCTACACATTGGTGCAAGATGAAGCCCCTGACAACAACGGCCTAGCTCGTTTTACCGCCATTGGCGTGGGCGGCGGCGGCGGCAACTCGATCGAACACATGGTGCGTTCGGGTATTAAGGGCGTCACTTTTGCGTGTGCAAATACTGACCGTCAAGCGCTAGATCGTATGTCAGCACCAAATCGTATCCAACTCGGTCTGCAAACCAGCCGTGGTCTTGGTGCGGGTGCTGACCCAGAAGTGGGTCGCCAAGCTGCACAAGAAGAGCACGAACGTATTCGTGAAGCATTGCAAGGTTCAGACATGGTCTTTATTACCGCAGGTATGGGCGGTGGTACAGGTACTGGCGCTGCACCTGTGATCGCAGAAATTGCCAAAGAAATGGGCATTTTGACCGTTGCAGTTGTGACGACACCTTTCAAATTTGAAGGTAAACGTCGTTTTGCTTCAGCAGAACGCGGTATCGAAGATTTGACCCAATACGTTGACTCATTGATCACCATTCCAAATGATAAATTGATGAGCGTCTATCGCAATTTATCCGTTGTTGATGCATTTAAACGTGCAGATGACGTGGTATTGAATGCGGTGCGTGGTATTTCCGATCTGATCATGAATCCAGGGATGATCAACATCGACTTCGCGGATATTCGTGCGGCGATGACGGCACGTGGTCATGCGATGATGGGTATCGGTAGCGCCAAAGGCGATGACCGCGCACGAATCGCGACTGAGCAGGCAATCCGCAGTCCACTGCTGGACAACGTATTGCTCGAAGACGCACAAGGCTTGCTGGTCAACATCACGGGTTCTGATGTGAAGCTGGATGAGTTCCAAACCGTTGGTGAAGTCATTGAGCAAATCGCACATGATGACGCGAATATTTTCGTTGGTGTGGTGCTTGATCCCGATGCAGGCGAAGAGTTACGCATCACGGTGATTGCGACTGGTTTAAGCCGTGATGATCGACCACTGCAACGTCGTCCAATTCCAACCCGTAAAGACCAAGTCGCTTTGCCATTGGATGATGTGGATGCACCTGCGATTGACCGTCGTCATTCTGGTCTAACTGAGCCACTGCCAGCAGTTGCTGCAGAGCAACCAGCGGTAGAGCGCGTGACAGCATCTTCGCCGATGCGTATACAAGATTTCTTGAAAAATCAGCAGAAGCGTTAATCGAATGCTTTGATCGTCAAAAGTTTCAATTTGTCTAATGTCAATATCAGCCCATCTCTAAGATGGGTTTTTATTGCGCGTTTTTTGAGCGGCGATCATTGTTTTTTTTAAATAAATATAATCCTTTGTTAATCAATAAGAATAAGTTGATTTAAGGCTTTTTTGAATGAATGTTTGTTTGGTATAAATGAGAATCAATGTTAGCATGAGTCATTCTTGTAATATTTTGAAATAAATATGTCGAAACATGTCCTCAAGCAACGCACACTCCGTCGCACGATTCGCGCGACTGGAATCGGCTTGCATAGTGGTCAGAAAGTGT
>JANYEL010000005.1 GCA_025363155.1 Moraxellaceae bacterium | reverse complement strand
ATGTACGACACTCACTTTAATATACGAAAAAATACAATTTAAAAACGGCGATAAAAATCAGGTGGACTTCTACCCGCGCCATGCCAATTTAAGGCATAGCCGCAGTTATGTCCAAAAAGGGGGCTATTCTACGTTATTTTTGCGGAAATGTGAAGTGGGATTTTAATTAGAAGAAACCTACCAACTAGAGGTGGTGCTGATAGTACACGAACTTGCCGTTGCTGTTTGCGTCCAGCAACGCTGACCCTGATCATTCAGCTTAACAACGCCATTACCCGCTTGTTTCCCTGTAGCGACAGGAACAGCATCAAGTTCCCAAGTATTACTTGTAGCAGAAGAAGTTGGGCCAGTTATTTGCGCATTGGTAGCAGTCGAAGGATTAAGAATCAACGTATATTTAGCTGCACCCGTCAGTGGAAAATTCGTTCCACCATAGACTACAGTCAATGTTGTATTGTAGTCGTTATTGACCAATTTATACGATGCTAATTTTTGGGCAATCTGAGTCATCGCAGCCTGTACGTCAGTACGATTCGTGCGAATAACAAATTTCTGAAACATCTGAATAGACACAGCTGCCAGAACTGCAATCACAGCAATGACGATCATCAGTTCAACAATGGTAAAACCATTCTTTTTGTTTGTTGCCATGACTTAAATCCTTGCTGCATTATTTATAGATGACGGTGAGTAGAAAACTCAATTCCAAGAGTTTTCCTTACCAACCTTTAGATACCGTTGAGCACAAGCCTGCATCACTTATCGAAGAATCGGCAATATTATTCTTCATAGTAAGATCGCTAGGCGCATCATCCGTCAGACAACGCAGCCCCTGACTATTTAGTACCAGCCGTGAAGCACGACTGAGTATTTTGTTGGATACACTTGGCTGAGCAATCATAATCCATCCTTGTCCAGCCCTAATATCCGTAGAGGTCAATGCAGCCGTACGCGTGCTATCGAGCAATGCGATTTGATATCGATAATTTGAAGCAGTACTTCCTTTTGGCAAATAAATCGTTGCGCCTGTCACTGTCGAGGGCAAGAGAGTTCCCACTGCCGTGTCAAAGCCTGAATCTGGGACAAAACCGGTATAACTCAATGTTTTAGCTCTCCAACGTTCAAGATCTCCTGCGAGTTGCAACATCTGGCTTTGCGCCTCGGCACGAGCAGCGCGTTGGGAATAGCGATTATATGAGGGAAATGCTATAGCCGCTAATATCCCAACGATTGTGATCACAATCAATAACTCGACTAGGGTAAACCCTTTGTACTTGATCGTGGCTCTCATATTATTTCACCAAAGTAGAATTAGGTTTCTTTTCGTACCAGAGCGTTTGCACCAACTTACGTGTGCAACTCCAACTACCTGTTCCACCAGTATTTCCGACTAAAGTAAAGTCTTTACATGCAGCAGTTGAAGAGCCATTATTATCTCCAAGTACAAGCCCACGAATACCAGCTCCAATCGCTTGAGCATTAACCAGTGTGTCTACGGTAGTGCCAGCACCTGTATATTGCAGACCACTGAAAGCGTTTTGAGATATATTTCGTAGCCCTGTAGAAGCCGTAATACAAGTTCCATATGGCAAGCAGAATGTCTGATAGTCAGTCTCACCAATGACTCGAGGATCACATGGACTAGATGGAGGAATTCCTCTACCTTGTGGATCATATACAGTCACATATAATTTTCCAGTAATCGCAATTGGTTCCTCAAACGCCTTCATCCCGCCAGACAATCTGATTGTGCCATCAGCTTTTTCTACCACAACACCCGAACTATTTGTCACCGATGAGAAAGACCGAGACCAACCCTCTTTAACACCAGTTCCACCTGCGGGAAAGAATGTATCAGCTACAACACCCGTTAAGGCTTGAGGTTCTGATTGTAAACTAGCTTGCGTCAAATCATGGCTGTTCGCAGAGAACGGACTACCATTAGTATTGACATAAGAACTTTGATCAGCTTTCAGTTTAATTAAGTCAGTACGAGCCATGTCGCGATCTATAAGACCAAATACTTTATTAGTCGGAAGTCCAGTTACTGCATGACCACCGACCGTTGTAGGCATAACATCTAGCGGCGAACTACGATTTCCTGAAACAACGCTAATTAAAGCAAACGTAGTCGAACCTTGATCATGGATAGTTACAGTTGGTGGCTCATAAAAACGTGGGTTTTTACCTCCAGTCAGTGCCGTACCAGAACTATCTGTTCCTAGATTCGCCAATCGAACTTCGCGCACCGCAAACTTGGATGTTGGCGTGTTATAAGCATTATTAAAATCATCACGGAAGACCTGACCACCCAAATCACCGTAGTAGATTGCATCAACTAAACCATCAGCATCACGATCAATTGTAGCAACACGACTCACAACACTATGAATCATGTTGCTATTACTCGCGCTCCAGATCAACGCACCTGTAGTTGCATCAACCATATAAACTGTGTTCCCACGTGCAGGCGCAGATGTCGTTGGAACATAAGTCGACGACTCGTAATTTGTGTCATATCCACCGCCAACAATCATGACTCGCTTAATGGTATTACCATAACGAATATTAGCTAACACTGGTTTTGACCAAGATTGTCCCATACGACTAAAACCTGTCGTACTCTGAGTAATTCTAAACAGCATGGTTGGTGCAGTTGGGGTTCTCAAATCGAGGCCATAGTAGCTACTACCACCCATTCTCAAGCCACCATAAACATACATGTGCAAGGCAGTCAGCTGATTATTTGTCCGATCCGTTTTATAGCTTGGATCAGCAACCCAAGGACCATCAACGCCCTGATTGGGTGTAGCCGTCGTGGTAACATCTTGTGAGTTTAAGCTTAAAGTACTGGCTTTCAACGCGTCCGCCAGAATTTCATTCGGTATAAATACCATCTGTTCTACGCCAGTGGCAGCATTAACGAGATGCAATGCACCTTCCATCGAACCATACAGCACAGATTCTGTACGAGCAGAGATTGCACCTGTCGTCGGATTAATTGTTGCTGAATAACTCAATTGGATAGGCTGCGCATGATCAGACCCACCCATCGCAATATTTGCAGCCGACGCTGCAGGCAATGTTGACGGGATCGCAGTATCATCTAATGGCAATTTATAGCCAAAGTAATTAATCAGATTTTTTTGTAGTGGGAGATCCATATCCTTCATTGGTGATGTGCCATTAGTCGCATCAAATCGTGTCGGAATACCCGTTGCGGCATTTGTGATCGTACCAAGAACAGAATTAAGCGCAGCACCATTACTCACACTGACCAATGTATCAGGAACACCAGTAACCGACGATTGAGTCACACTATTGACATCGGTAAATATTGGACGAACATTAGCGGGACTAGCCGTAGTCGGCACCGCCAACCTCGAATACGCTCCACCTAACGCAATATTCGCGCCATCTCCAGTACTTGTATTCCAAAGATCCGTCGTCCCTGCAACCAATGCACCAGCACTCGTCAACACATTATTAGTAGACGCATCTTTCAATGTGCCACTTCCGACATTGTATTTCTTTACATTACCGCGCCACAACAACACACCTTTATTCGCCGGATTAGGTTCTAGCATCCGCAAATAGCCGTAAGCCTGAAATCCATTAGGATTTAGATCATCAATAGGAACAGTTGCAGCACCCGTAACCAATGGATTAATCACGCTCGTACCTAAATTAGTAATAAAGTTGGTCACACTATAGGTGACATCATCTGCTGTATTAGCAATATAAAAACCACCATTACCATAACCACCCGCTGGATTAGCATTAGAGGTTCCCGCATCTGGAGAACACGTATCCCCAGTCAACTTGGAGCTGATACGACATGCGTTGACTACGTCTGCTGAACCCAACGAATTAAAGCTACCGCCAAAACCAACGAACGCTGTCTGAATAGAAGCAAGACTCGGATTAGTGGATACCGATCCTCCAGCAACCGATGGCGACCCATAGAGTGCTTGAGCAAATTCACCCATACACGCCCAACCAGAATTGGATGTTGTATTCGACAGCCCTCCTGCACAGTTAAAACCTGAACTATAATCTGAAGAACTCGCACTACCACTTCCACCCACCAAAGCCTGCTTCATGATTGTGGTAGCTTCGGCATCTGTCGTATTATTAGGCACACCATCCGTCAAAAAATAAATCCCTTGGCCATCACAAGATGCACGATCCGCCACAACTGGTAGCGGTGTCTTATAAAGCAAGTTCGCGTTGGTTGCAGTACGATCAATTACAATCCCAGGATTTGTCGAATCATTTGTCTTGCCTTTTACAATACCGCTATCAGGATTTCCTGTTCCCGCAAACGTTTGATTCTGAGTCTGATAATAGATTGTGGTTTGTGGGTTATTACCCGATACGTCTGAAGTGTCATACAGCGTTGTAGAAATAGTCGGGCCTCCAGTCCAGCTTGGCGATGGATTCCTACCTACGACGACCTCGCTGGACGTTGATGTAGACACTACACTCCCCCAATTGCTGCACGATTGAGTAGCGGTAGTGAAATCTGTCGTTGATAACGCAGTACACGTATATTGATTCCACGTATAACTATAAGTCGTTCTTGTACTGCTTCTAGACCCTGTAGAAGTGGACGTATATGATCCTACAACTCGAATTTTAGCCACCGCAATAGGCACTTGGGTAGGGGTAGCACCATATGTCGACGTTCCCATTAAATAACTTGCCGCTTCAGCATATGCATGAGCCGATGGCGTATATGAGTTTGCAGTTAATCCTGAAATTGCGTTTGCCAACTTCGTTCTCTGTGTTGAACCAACTGCACCCATAGCCGCAGCAGGAACAAGTACCTGCCCACTCTTACCATCTCCATTTGCAGAAAAATTACCGACACCCATCTGCACATTATTCAACACAGGATCCGTACTATTCAAAACAGCAGTCATCCCTGCTTTTAGACGGTCTAATCTTGACACGCTCCCACCATCAGTAGACGTCATACTCCCTGATGTATCAAGCATCATAATCAAGGTCTTTTTACCACCTGTCGGAGACTGATAAACCTCGAAATCATTGGCATGCGCCAAGGCAGGCATAAGAGCGAGCATATAGCCCAAAGTCGACATCCCAACAACTATCCGAGCTGAGCTATGTGACTGATCTTTTATATTTGACATGATCTGATACCTCTAAATTAAAAGGTGCTGTTTGGTTATGGCCCAGTCAGCGTAGTGCGTAAGCTAAATTCTTGAACTTGTGTATTTGCTGGCACGCCCTTGCGTGCAAGACAATCCGTCACAGTCTCAACAGCTGCAAAACTTGGATCGGTATTGTCACTAATCCGCCCTTGCAAGCAATCCGATTCAATTGAGGCAGTTGTACTTGCTGAAAATGCAGGAAGCATAGATGTCGCAGTAACCCTGACACGTTGCTGAGTCGTAAAGCCTTGCGGTAATGAGGATCCAAGACTAACGTCCGTACCATTGTGTGATAATCCAGATAAAAGCGGAGTACTCGCATCTGTTGGAACGGTCACAGCAACTTGTGTTACGGCCGCTCTACGACCGCTACCAAAATCAACATCCAAATCACAAAAACCATTACCACCAACATCCACATTATTTACATTACTCGTGCCGTCTACCGCTGCAGTAGTCTTACCACTAATAATATTTGCGTTAAGTGAGAGTCCAAAATTATCAGTACTCGTTGGTCGATAGCAAAATACATACTCCTGATTTGGAGTCTTATTAGCAAGCGCCGCACCAATCACTCCCGTAACACTCGCAATTTTTGCAATATCAGCATTCGCCACTGTATTCAGCACAGAATCCGAAGACTGCGTCAGCAAATTCTGAATTTGAGCATTCGTCGAAAGACTCAAACTCGTCAAACCCTGTTTCATGGCAATAACACCCAAGACAGTAATCATCAAAAGCAATAATAAAACTGCAATCAATGTAGAACCCTGCTGAGAACCGTTAGGCAAAATAGCTCGTTTTGAAAGCATATGATCATGTAATCTCATTATGGACTCCCCAGACCATTTCGCAGAGCAACTGTTGTGCTATACACACGCCGAACATAACGATTTGCGCGCGTATCTGCCGTGGCCACTTGCACACTTTGATCGAGCATATTAAAGGTTTGCGCAGAATTAATCGCAGCATCACGAGTATTATCCAAGGATCGAACTAACACTGCGATTTGTATTGACCTAACTTGTGGTTTAGGGGTAGTAAGCGCCATATAATCATGAATACTATAATAGCGCCAAACATTTGCAGTCGTTTGAGTACCCAACAAGAAACGCAAATGCTCAACTCGACCCATGATCACCTGACCCGCATCTCCTAAATTATTCAGAATAGGAGGAACAGCAAGTACAGCCGCTATACTATTCGCAGGATCAGCAGCAATCGCATCAACTTTCGGTGTGATTGATCCAGCATCACATGCTAGCACTAAGGCCGTTGTATCCGTTGTATCTGCACGCAGGAAAAACCGCTCAACAATTCGCGTTCCAGCAGTGACATTATTACCTTCACAATCACTCATCGCCGCAGGTGCTACAAACTGAATAGTTAACTGATCGCTTTGCGTTGCGCCTGAAGCAGCCTTAGTCTGCCCCGCCCACACAGGAGCAGTACCTGCAGTATCGCCTTGACTACGAGAAATCAGAGTAGCAGGCACATATGCTGTTGAAGAGTTACTTGTTCTGACATCCGTCAAATTAGAAGTAGACGCCCCTGTCGTTGTATCTGCAGTCAGTACCACACCACCATCTTTTGTAGTATCTGTAAGTACTAAATTTGAAGGGTTGCCATAATTCGCCAATTGAATGTCTTTCACAACATATCCAAGACCAAACAAACCGCTATCCTGAGTATCCGCGGCTCCCTGTTGAAGCCTAAAACCGACAATACCACCCACAAACAACTGACTTGCCGCAGCCACAACCAACAAACCCAGCGTGATTGAAATCAGTAATTCTATGAGCGTAAAACCAGCATCAGCAGCTCGGCTCACACCAGAATATTGAATATGCAAATGATTCATTAATATGCCTCCAGCATGACGCATGTTGCCTTCGGATGATAAATCCCTGTCGGAGTCAAGCAATCAGTCGTCGCCGTCGTACCAACCGTTGGCGTCGTTGTTCCCCAAGCTGCAACCAAACACTGACGGCTAGCCGTTGTCGCCGCAACTGGAGACGCACCCCCAACCGCCGCAGTCAATGGGCACGCATACATATCAATATGAACGCCAGACTGCAAAGCCACTAATCCGGTCCGATAAGCATCAAAACTCGCCATGTCACTCGCCGCACAAGCATTAGAAAAGCAGCTCGTTGGCGCAGCAGTCGACGTCGTCATCGCAGCATACGAATGGACAGCAGCCGTATAAGTCGCTTGGTCAGTTACACCCATAACACGAATCTCTTCAGCCAACCCTCGCAATATAATCATCGAATTTGAACGCGTTAACGCCGCACCAGTTGACTCCACTGCGCGAATTTGCATCGCCGCATAACCCAAAACGCCTAGCGCCAGAAGCAGGAGCGCAACAAGAACCTCAACCATTCCTACCCCTCTTTGGGATAATGGCGAGTCATGGCAAACCTGAACACGTTGATATGTTTTCATTAGTTTTTCTTCACCTGTGTTCCACCAAAACGATTTAGTGTCACGGTATAACCTGCACTACTGCTATCGCCAGTATCTTTGACCACAAAAGTTTGACCACCAGCCCCCAACTGAGTTGGTGCCGTACCCACCGCTGTAGATGTGAACACACTAGAGTCTGGAGTAAATCGAATGAATCCTGGAGTTGCATTAATTGTAACGCTATCTGGCAACTTCACCACCAAACTCACGCGATTATCGGTAATGCCAGTGGTCGCATTGTCCAACTTAGTACCCGTTTCAAGAATGTAATAACTTGTTTTATCTATTTTTGCTGAATCCGCAGTTGTGACATTCGTACTGATCGCCGTTCCAGATTTAGCGCCATTCCATTTGTTCGTGCTGAGAGCTGGGTAGGTCGCACGCATATCCACATTACGACGTGTAATGATCGCTTTAGTGCGAGCAGTTTGCAGAGATTGTACTAATTCATAAGACGCGCTTTTAACACGTTGGTTTGAAAGCGCTCTCGTAATATTCGGCGCAGCAACAACGACTACAATTGCCATAATCGCAATCACAACGAGCAGTTCCACTAGCGTGAATCCGCGAATTGATTGAGGCAATGAGCTGCGAGAAATCATGACAAACCCTTCTATATAATTTACGACCGCTCTATCCCGAACAGCACTTATCACATATTCAAGATACACTTAAACAATTAAGCACACCAACAAGCATACGACAGAAACCACTAAACAACAGACAAATAACACAACGATTATAAAAACTGCAAACTTTGTCTCACTTTGAAGTGATTATTTTTTAAGCGCGCCAGATGAGCGGTCGACAAAAGTCCATTATAAAAATGGATTATCGACGATAACCACTGGTTTATTTTCAATTTGGGTTGGTAAAGTAGTGTTCTGTAACGCAGAAACAATCGCATTCAATTGTATCTGTAGTGCGAGTGCCTGTACCAATCCTTGTTTATCTTTGGTAATACGACCCTGCCCATAGATCGACACCTGATCGACATGGTTTTCCAAAATGAGTCCCGCGATCTCAACAGATGAGGACTCCTCGACAAAGGGCTTAAAGCTCATCGTTTTTCTCTTTTTATAATATTGGTTATAGCAGGCTTTGCCGCCTTTTTTGGGTAAACGGCAAAGCTCATCCTTATTGAGCTAAATCATAGTCCCGTACACCCAGCAAATACAAGATGCCATCTAAGCCAACACTAGAGATCGCTTGATCCGCATTTTGACGGACTAAAGGCTTGGCACGGAAGGCAATTCCTAAACCAGCAATCGAGAGCATTGG
This sequence comes from Moraxellaceae bacterium, assembly GCA_025363155.1. Taxonomy (GTDB): domain Bacteria; phylum Pseudomonadota; class Gammaproteobacteria; order Pseudomonadales; family Moraxellaceae; genus Aquirhabdus. The sequence goes on along the minus strand of JANYEL010000005.1, from coordinate 15,239 downwards.
CAAGTCATTAGCACCATCACCCACTGCCATGACTTGCTCCAAGCTAATGCCATCACGTTGCGCCAATTCACGGAGCAACTCAGCTTTACGCGCACCATCCACGATGCGCCCCGTGACTTTACCTGTCACTTTGCCATTTTCAATGTCTAAATGATTGGCATGCACTTCGTCAATGCCGAGTTTTGCCTGTAAATATTCGGCAAAATAGGTAAAACCACCCGACAAAATTGCAGTGCGATAACCCAGTGCTTTTAAGGTTGAAATAAGGCGTTCAGCACCTTCGGTAATGCGTAAATTCGCAGCAATGCCTGCAAGAACATTGACATCCAAGCCTTCCAGCAAAGCCACTCGCGCTTTAAAGCTTGACGCAAAATCAATTTCACCTTGCATCGCCCGCTCAGTAATCGCCGCAACTTGTTCGCCGACACCTGCTGCTATCGCTAATTCATCAATGACTTCTTGCTCAATGAGCGTCGAATCCATATCAAAACAGACCAAACGACGATTGCGACGATAGGCATTGTCTTCTTGCACTGCGATATCAATCGACAGATTGGCAGAGAGCATTAAACATTCTGCACGCAGGCTTTGCGCATCGGTCAAGCGACCGCGTACACCGATTTCGACGCAGGCACGCCCCTTAAATTCAGCTTCTGAGAGTTTTTCCAACCCCAAGCGACCTGAAAGACGATGTAAACGATCAATATTAAAACCATGACGCGCAATGACTGCCGCAACCGCTGCAAGATGTTCAGGCGTTAAATGTCGAGCAAGTACGGTAACAATGTAGCGAATTTGACCGCCTTCTTTCACCCAATTTTGATACTCATCATTGGTGATCGGTTTAAAGCGCACCGCCAGCCCAAGCTCATGAGAAACCAAAAGAATTTCTTTCATGGCGAGTGCAGATTCTGTTTCATTCTTACTGGTAATCACCAGCGCCAGCGAAAGCTGGTCATGAATCACTGCTTGACCTATATCAAGAATATCCAGATCATACTTTGCCAAAACTGCCATAAGTCTGGCAAACTGGTTCGGCTGATCTGCCCCTAAAAACGACATTAAAATGATTTCGTGCATTGCGCTTAGCCATACTTGAGTGACAATATGTGGCGCATCATAATACATTTCTATCTTTAACGCCTCGGAGCTCGTGTGAACGCACCTCGTCAAGGGCTATATGCCACCATCATTGCTATTAGTTTTGCTCTTCACACTGCTTTGATTGTTGAAGGTGCTGCACATCAGCTAGCGTCGACACGTGATGCTCAAGGACAATTATTGGTTCGGCAACTCGCTGAAGATGCAACCTTGGGTGTGGCGCGCCAAGACACAGTGGGGTTGGCGTTACTGGCAAATCGTTATAGCCAGCGACCTGATGTGGTCGCGTTGCGATTATTGGCGGCTGACGGACATGTATTAGCAACAGGGGGCAATGCGCCTTCACGTAGCGGCGAAACGTTTCAACAAATTTTGCTGCAAGATCGCGCGCAAAGTGGTCAAGTTGAACTGACGTTAGCGGACATCAGCTTAGGTGAAATCATTCGTTTGCAATGGTTGCCGTTATTATTGTCATTGCTCATTCATGCGTTTTTATGGTTGTTTTATCGGGTCGTTGCACGTCCAAAACAGTTCTGGACAGCTCAAGCGCAGACAGCGGATGATTTTTCTGAATCAGAATCTACCGAGACAACGCCTGAAGACACAACCAATACAAGCATTGCCCCAGAACCCAGTTTGCAGCTTAAAAAAGCGGATGCAGCAAGTGCGACACCGAAAGTCTACCCTGTCATTCTGCGCGTGACCTTTGATGATCCAAAATCTTTACTCGATACACTGACGCCATCAATTGCCCAAAAATATTTTTCGCTGTGTCAAAAACTACTTGAAGAAGCCATTCGCGTGTTAGGCGCGCAGATGCCCAATGATGGTGAGTCGACTGAATTGACCGTCATCACCCCATTTGGCATGAATGGCGCGCTGGTTGGTGTCAATCAAAGCTCAACACCTGCTTTGGGACACTTGTTATTGCTCGCACAATTGATCAACTTATTGAGTGATGCCGTCTATCGTCGTAATCGTCTAGAAAAACGTTTCGCGCTGCATACGCACACGGTCATTAGCGAAGCCCATGAAGAATCAGATGCGGTCGCACAAAGCACGACGCTCATGCAACATGCCAAGACCAATGATGTATTGATCAAAGTCTCTGATAGCAACCTGTCTAGACTATTGATGCAATTTAGTTTAACTGCGCTAGAACAAGCGACTGACGATACACAAAACAGTGAACTGAATGAAATCATGCGCCTCAACGGCTTAAGAGCAGATCAAGCACAGTTAATTGAACGTGCGCGCGCGCAAATTTTGGGTAAACCGACTGAATAGGTTTTACTTCGAATTGAAACTGTAGGGGCGAGCCCTTGTGGTGCCCTGACATCAAAAGCGGGAAATACAAGGGTAACCCCTACATTTGGCTAAATTATTGATCAGCAGCTTGATTCATTTTTTGAGTTTGACCGTCATTTGCATCTAAAGCTTTATCCAGCTTTTTGCGCATAGCTGTGCCGTTGTAGCCTATTGCATTTGCAGCCTCAACGCTACGGGTTTCAGGACGTCCAGTATCACTGATAATCGGTTTCCGCGGCTCTTCTTTCGAGCACGCAGCGACACCAAAACCCAAACAACCAACCATGCCCAGCACGGTTAAAATACGAACTGTGTGATTCATTCATCTCTCCTTGAGCAGCGTAATAAGTAAATCCGTCACAAATAGAATGCCACATGCGCACGCATAAGTCACAAAAGCCCTCAAAACGTCTAATTTCAGCTAGAATATACCCTTCATAAATGCCGCCTCTCAATGACGCACATCGCCATAAGGTCTTTTTCATGACATCGAATGCCACAAAAATGAACACCGTCGAAGAACTTGTTGCCGACATTCGCGCAGGACGCATGGTTATTCTCATGGATGATGAAGATCGCGAAAACGAAGGCGATTTGGTCATGGCAGCAACCCATGTCCGCCCTGAAGATATTAACTTCATGATTACCCATGCGCGTGGCTTAGTCTGTTTGACCCTCTCTCGCGAGCGTTGTACTCAGTTAAATCTTCCGCTGATGGTTGAACGCAATGGCGCCTCACATGGCACCAACTTCACCTTGTCGATCGAAGCTGCTGAAGGCGTAACCACAGGTATTTCTGCCGCTGAACGTGCACGCACTATTCAAGCCGCTGTTGCACCGATGGCAAAACCAACTGATATCGTCCAACCGGGTCATATTTTTCCGTTGATGGCACAACCAGGCGGTGTATTGCATCGTGCGGGTCATACCGAAGCAGGCTGTGACTTATCACGCTTGGCGGGTTTAGAGCCTGCGTCAGTGATTTGTGAAATTATCAATGAAGACGGTGAAATGGCGCGTCGCCCTGACCTTGAAATTTTTGCCGCGAAACATGGCATTAAAATGGGTACGATCGCTGATCTCATTCAATATCGCATGTTGAACGAACAAACCGTCGAACGCATTAGCTCGCAACCATTTAGCACGACTCATGGTGTATTTACCCTGCATCGCTACAAAGAATATGGCAGCTCAGATACGCATATTGCCTTGGTCAAAGGTAATCCAGAACAAGGCGTCACCACCGTTCGTGTGCATGGCTTAAATCCATTACGTGACTTACTGCAAGCGCATTGCAAAGGCAAGCCAGCTTGGTCAGTCGATTCTGCGCTTAAAACGATTGCGGAAAGTGAACGCGGTGCATTGGTGTGGATCAGCCAAGGTGAAACGGTTGATTTCGGTAGCGCGCTAGATGCGCTTGATCAACCTACGCCTGCAATTTCGTCTGCCCATTACCGTTCAATCGGCGTTGGCGCACAGATTCTGCGTGATTTGGGTGTGCAACAAATGCGCTTACTCAGTTCGCCGCTACGTTTTAACGGTTTATCAGGCTTTGGTTTAGAAATTGTTGATTACGTTCTACCAAATAGTGCTGCGATCAAAGCGTAACCATTTATACTACGCACCATATTACGATTTATTTAGAATCATTTTTAGTTAATTGAAGGAATGACACCATGACCATCCAAGTCATTGAAGGCCAACTGCACCAAGGTAATGAAGGCAAATACGCGCTACTCGTTGGACGCTTTAATAGCTTTATCGTTGAAGCGCTGCTCGACGGTGCATTAGACACGCTGAAACGTCATGGCGTTGATGAAAAAAACGTCACCATCATCCGTGCACCGGGTGCATGGGAATTACCTTTGGTTGCTAAAAAATTAGCATCAAGCGGCAAATACGATGCGATTATTGCGCTCGGCGCGGTGATTCGCGGCGGCACACCACACTTTGATTTCGTGGCTGGTGAATGTGCGAAAGGATTGGGCGTTGTCGGTTTAGAATACAACTTGCCAGTGATTTTCGGTGTGTTGACCACTGACAGCATCGAACAATCGATTGAGCGGGCAGGCACTAAAGCCGGCAACAAAGGTGCTGATGCAGCACTGACAGCCATTGAAATGGTTAATTTGCTGAAGGCGATTTGAAGTAATGAATCAACCTAATGGCTTTAAAGCCAATCCAACAACCTACGCAGCAAAACGCAAAGCACGTCGCTTTGCTATGCAAGGTTTGTATGAGTGGCTCTTGACCAACAATCCTGTGCATGAGATCGAGGCACGTACCCGTGCTGAAAATCATATGAACAAGACTGATGTTGTCTATTATCATGAACTCATCAGCCAAACGATTATGCAAAACGAATCGTTGGATGAGATTTTAGATCCTGCGATTGATCGTGAGCTTGAGGCGTTGAATGTCGTTGAACGCGCGATTTTGCTGCTGGGCGTTTATGAGATGCGTGATCGTCTTGAAATTCCGTATGCCATCGTCATTGATGAAGGCGTGGAATTGGCTAAGCATTTTGGCGCAACCGACAGTCATAAATATGTGAATGGCGTACTCGACAAAATCGCGCGCCAATTGCGTCCAGAAGAATTTGCTGCAGGACGTGCTGCACGTAAAGCAGCTCAGTCATCTGATGCTGTTGATCAGAACGATATAGATTCAAACTGATCTTCCCCTATGGATGAATTCTCGCTGATTCAACGGTATTTCCAACGAAAATCACAGCAAAGTTCATCCACGGGCGTCAATCTCGGCATCGGCGACGATGCCGCGCTGCTCGCCCCGCCCGCCAATCATGAGCTGGTCATCAGTACCGATACCTTGATTGCAGGGCGACACTTTCCGTTAGAGACCAATCCATTTGATATCGGCTGGAAAGCTGTTGCGGTCAATCTCTCTGATCTTGCCGCTATGGGCGCGACTGCGCACAGTATTTTACTCGCACTCACCCTCCACAAAGCTGATCCTGATTTCCTAGCCAAACTGGCTGAGGGAATTTTTGCTTTGTGTGATGCGTCAAATGTTTCATTAATTGGTGGCGATACCACGCGCGGCGAGACATTGAGCCTCACAGTGACCGCACTCGGTTGGATTCCTACGGGACAAGCCATTCTTCGTAGCGGTGCACAAGTTGGCGATCTGATTGTTGTATCCAATGCGCTCGGCGATGCCGCTTATGCCTTGCAACATCTGAATGACCCTCAATTAGACCCAAATCTAAAATCGCGACTTGATCGTCCAACTCCACGTTTAGCATTAGGTAAAGCCTTGCGTAGCTATGCCTCGGCAATGCTCGATATTTCGGATGGCTTAGCACAAGATTTAGGGCATATTTTGACCGCAAGTGATGTTGCAGGTCAGATTCACGTTGAGAAACTGCCTTTTTCCAAACTATTAGCTGCACTCAATCTTGAAATGCGTGCGCCTCTGGCACTCAGTGGTGGCGACGACTACGAATTGTGCTTCACCATTTCCCCACAGAAATTTGCTGATTTTCAGCAGCTTTGGTTGGGCAATGACTTGCCATTAACCGTGATTGGTGACATCGTGCAACACACGCCTAAAAACGAAAGATTGACGATTTTACATAATCATCAGCCTTTCCATGTGAACACTCAGGGATTTAAGCATTTTGACTGAACTGCCAACCTCAAAAAAAGACATTAGCCCTACAGGCACGGCCGTTTTATTTAAAGAGATGAACGTACTCGACAAACTTTGCTACTTCCTCGGCGTTGGTTTAGGTTCAGGTTTATCACCGAAAGCCCCTGGAACTGCGGGTTCACTTTTAGTACTATTTTTTGCGCCACTGTGGATGTATCTCGGTACCTATCCTTCGATTGGCGTGATTGCCATTGCTGCGATTATTGGCATTCCGATTTGCGGTCGCACCGCACAGTTGATGGGTGTGCATGACGATGGACGGATTGTCTGGGATGAGTTTGTCGGGCAGTCTATGGTCTTTATACCGATGCTGGCCTTAGGAAAATTGACGACATTCGATGGCATGACACTGATCAATATCTTGATCGCCTTCGGTCTGTTTCGTTTGTTTGATATTTGGAAACCGTGGCCAATTCGTTATTTTGATCGCAACGTCCATGGTGGTTTTGGTATCATGTTTGACGATATTTTGGCGGGGCTCATGGCTGCGCTGGCGATGTGGGGTTATTTGGTGTGGATTTAATGGTTACTATTGGAAATATAGTAACCCCAAACCGCCATACAAAATTTGCGACACTGATTTAACAGATTAAAAAGATTGGAGAACGACCGCATGACGCTTAGTGTCATTATTCTAGCCGCAGGTAAAGGCACTCGCATGAATTCGCGCTTGCCAAAAGTATTGCAACCGCTTGCAGGACAACCGTTGCTTGCACATGTGTTTGCGCAAACCGCACGGATTGAAGCCGATCGAGTGATTACCGTGTACGGTCATGGCGGCGATGTCGTGAAAGACACCTTTAAGTGTCCGTCATATGCACAGCAAGTCATTGAGTGGGTTGAACAAGCTGAACAAAAAGGCACAGGTCATGCGGTGCAAGTCACCCTGCCAGTTTTGCCGACAACAGGACAAAGTCTGATTTTGTACGGTGATGTACCGTTAGTACGCGCCGCTACGTTGCGTCGTTTGCTGGATGCCGCAAAAGGCGGCTTGGCAATGATTACCTTAAAGCTCGACAATCCAACAGGATACGGTCGAATTGTGCGTGATCAAGCAGATAAAATTACCCGTATCGTGGAACAAAAAGACGCGAGCGAACAAGAACGTGCAATTACCGAAGTGAATACAGGGATTTATGCGGTCGATAATGAACTGCTGCATCGTTGGTTGCCGCATTTGTCGAATGAAAATGCGCAAGGCGAATATTATTTAACCGATATCGTCGCAATGGCGGCGAAAGACGGCATCGAGATTGGTAGCATTCAACCGAGCTATGCGTTTGAAGTGGAAGGGGTGAATGATCGCCTACAACTCTCTGCGCTAGAACGTCAATGGCAGCGTCATCAAGCCAATGAACTGATGAAAGCAGGCGTTACTCTGCTTGACCCTGCGCGCTTTGATTTACGCGGCAATCTCACGGTTGGACAAGACGTACAGATTGACATTAACGTGATTATTGAAGGTGAATGTTACCTCGGTGATGGCGTGCGCGTCGGTGCGGGATGTCATTTGCGCAATGCTAAAATCAGCAGCGGCACCAAAGTTTTGGCGTACAGCATCATTGATGATGTGACCATTGGTTCAGATGCGTTCATCGGTCCGTTTGCGCGCCTCCGTCCAGGCACCGTGCTGGCGGATGACGTACATATTGGCAACTTCGTGGAAGTTAAAAATAGCCGTATCGGTGATGGCAGCAAAGCCAACCACCTTGCGTATATTGGCGATGCGCTGATTGGTGCGGGCAGTAATATTGGCGCGGGCACGATTACTTGTAATTATGATGGTGCGAATAAGCATCAAACCATTATTGGCTCACATGCGTTTATTGGCTCAAATAGCTCACTGGTTGCGCCCGTTAATATCGGCGATAATGCAACCGTTGGTGCGGGCTCAGTTGTCGTCAAAGATGTACCCGCAGACACCCTCGCGGTTGCGCGTGGCCTACAACGGATCATCACCACCTATATTCGTCCGAAAAAAGCCAAATGATCCACGCTTAAATAAGCAGTGAAATGATGGATTTTGCTGCTTGATTGTTCGATATAAACGAAAGCTTTGAATTAGACACAAACTAAAGATCCAAATTTAAAATTAGCTAGGAAATAAAACGATATGTGTGGAATTGTCGGTGGTATCGCAGAGCGCAATGTCGCACCTATTTTGGTCGAAGGACTAAAACGCCTCGAATATCGTGGTTACGATTCGGCAGGCCTTGCATTGATTGATCAAGGCGAGATCGTACGCGAACGCCAAGTCGGTAAAGTTGCCGTACTGGAAGCAGCGGTACAAGCCAAGCATCTACATGGCACTCTGGGCATTGCACACACTCGCTGGGCAACGCATGGCGTGCCTTCCGTTGCCAATGCGCATCCTCACGTATCGGGCACCATTGCTGTTGTTCACAACGGCATTATCGAGAATTACCAACTGCTGAAAGCTGAACTGCAAGACGAAGGTTATGTGTTTACTTCACAAACTGACACCGAAGTCGTCGCGCATCTGGTTCATCGTGCGATGCATAGCAATTCGACTTTGCTTGCAGCGGTTCAATCCGTCATTCCACTGCTGCATGGAGCTTATGCGCTCGGTGTGGTGAATAGTTTGAACGCTGATGAACTCATCGCGGTTCGCGCAGGTTCACCACTGGTGATCGGCTTAGGCATCGGTGAAAACTTTATTTCCTCGGATCAAATGGCGTTATTACCCGTCACAAATCGCTTCATTTATTTAGAAGAAAAAGACGTGGTTCGTCTCACCCGCGAATCCATTGAAATCTATCAAAACGGTCAACCTGTTGTCCGTGCATCACATGAAATTGACGCCAGCGATAGTTCAAGCGACAAAGGCGGCTACAAGCATTACATGCTCAAAGAAATCTACGAGCAGACTGAAGCCATCACTCGCACTTTGTCAGTGGGTATTACCGACAATGCACTACATGATGATTTCTTGGGTGAAAAAGCCAAGAAACTAGCCAATATTAAGCAAGTTCAAATCATTGCGTGTGGTACCAGTTACCATGCGGGCATGGTTGCGCGCTATTGGTTTGAAAAACTGCTAAAAATGCCGTGCCAAGTCGAAATCGCCAGCGAATTCCGCTACCGCGAGCCAGTGGTTTTGCCGAATACGCTAGTCGTGTGTATTTCACAATCGGGTGAAACTGCCGATACCTTAGCAGCTCTGCGTGATATCAAAGCACAAGCAGGTGCTGATGATAACTTGGTCACTTTGGCACTGTGTAACGTCAAAACCTCATCGCTGCTCCGTGAAACTGATTTGCATTTAATCACCCAAGCAGGCGTTGAAATTGGCGTTGCGTCAACCAAAGCGTTTACCACTCAATTAGCCGCACTCATGTTGCTGGTGTTAAAAGTCGGTCATGAGCAAAGCAGTTTATCACCAGAAAAATCTGCGGAAATCATTTCACAGCTTTGGCATGTTCCAATTGCGGTGAGTGAAACATTAGCACTCGATAGCCAAATTGAAAAAATGTCGCATGCCTTTATCGAAAAGCGTCATGCCCTATTTTTAGGTCGAGGTATTGAGTATCCAATCGCGCTGGAAGGTGCATTGAAACTGAAAGAAATTTCGTATATTCATGCTGAAGGTTATGCGGCTGGTGAACTCAAGCATGGCCCGCTGGCATTAGTTGATAAAGAAATGCCGATCGTAGTTTTGGCGGCGCAAGATGAGCTACTTGATAAACTCAAATCCAATATGCAAGAAGTGCTTTCCCGTGGTGGCGAACTGTTTGTGTTTGCTGATGTTGATAGCAATATTAAATCTGAAGATCGCGTTCATGTGATTTCGATTCCGAAAATCGCAGGTTTGGTGGCACCAATTGTTTACAGTATTCCTGTGCAATTGCTGTCTTATCACGTTGCTGTTCTCCGTGGTACCGATGTGGATCAGCCGCGTAATTTGGCAAAAAGCGTGACGGTCGAATAAAGAATTTGAATGTCAAAAAGCCGCTTGTCGGAGAGTAATTTAGTTTCATACCGAGTAATTATGTATCATACCAAGTAATTTAGTATCATACTGGATTGTATAATTAAGCCGCCGACGTTATGATCAAGCCATGCTCGATTATTAGGCGGCTTTTTCATGGCTAGCAAAAAGTTCGGCAATTCCGAGGTCAAAACTCAAAAGTGGATCAAAGAAGGTCGCGGCTCAGGTGTCGTTTTAAAATAAAGTGTCATACTTAAAATAAACTATCATACTTTAAAATAAAGTAGCATACTAAGACAACCTGAAGTAATACTGGGGTATTCTTAGTATGGCTACTTCTTCCAGCCAAGAAAAACGTATTGAACTTGCAGAAAGAGCTATAGCCAATCGATTTAAAGAAGGTCGAGGTTCTGGTAGTGGTCGCAACTACCTTCCTTTCATCACCGTGCGTGACTTTCCATCTAGTGGTCGAGTTCACCGCCTTCCCAGCTCCACTGTAGGTCGAGTCCACCATCTCCTTTCCGATCTTGAACACCAAGTATTTTGCGAGCTCGACTGGCATAGTAGTGTCATTGACATTCGAGAACAATTTCCGATTGCTCGTGAGGACTCTAGGGCTATAGCGGATAAACTTGGCATAGCACATCCAAGCTTTGGCGGGGTGGATCAGGTTGTTACAACAGACTTTATTGTTGATTTAAATGAAAATGGAAAATTTTCTCGCAAAGCAATTTCTGTTAAATATGCGGATGAATTAGATGATGCCCGCGTAATTGAAAAATTAGAACTGGAAAGGTGTTATTGGCTAGAAAAAGATATCCCTTTTTATATTGTCACAGAACGTGAAATCTCGAAAACATTAATTGAAAATATTAAATGGGTACGCCCATTTCTCACCTCCTGCAACCTAAACTCATCTGAATTAAGAGAGCATTTTCTAATCTTCAGTGAAGTCATACAGTACTATCCGAATCAAAAAATATCTGCAATTACTAAGAAACTTGACGATGATTACAATGTAGAACTGGGCAGCCATTTGTCAATGTTAAGACATCTTTTAGCACAACGCGCTTTTAGCTTTGACATGATGCATATATCGGTAAAGAATCTACTGTGCCAAGATATTATTCCTTCAGAATTCTGGAAAGCGGAGCAATATGAATATGTTACTGGTGAATGATGTTTATCAGTATGGTAAAAGTAGCTTTCGCATCCTTTGGCGAAACAAAGATACTGCTTACTGGATTAATATTAATGATCGCTCAGCATTGCCAGAACCTATTTCCGTTGAGGACTTAATAAAACTTCTTCAAGATAAAGATATCCATTTTGTTGCAGACCCTCACGAACAATTTGTACTAGCACCCCCAAGTAAAACGACAGATTGGGGTAAAAAGGTTCAAACCTCAGCTTGGGAAATGATTTCTGATTATGTGAAACAAGAACCAGAAATTTATAGTCGTTCTGGTCGAGGTCAAATCGTCCAGAACATTATGTCCAAGCATGAGACAACAAAACAAACGGTGTACTCCAAACTACGCTTATATTGGCAACGAGGTCAAAGTCCCAATGCCCTATATCCCGACACCAGCAAAAATGGCGGCGCTGGCAAAACTAAACATGCTGGAGACAAAAAGCGAGGGAGACCCAGAACGGTTTCTCCGGGCATAGGTATTAACATTAATGAACATGTGGGCAATGTATTTCGTACAACGATTAAAGCCCACTACCTAAACACTGATGGGAAAACCCTCCAATTCACCTATTTAAAAGCACTTATCGCACTAGGTATAGACTCATCAAAGGTTTCTAAAGAACAACTTGCTGCAGTAGCTCCAACTTATGAGCAGTTCTATCATTTTGTTCAAAAAGAAATTGGGGTAGTTGAAAAAACCAGAAAAAGAGTCGGGGACATACAGTACAACAAAGATTTTCGACCCACTCTAGGTACTTCTGCCTCTGGAGTGATGGGCCCCGGCAGTTTATATCAAATCGACGCAACCATCGGAGATGTTTATTTAGTCTCAGAGAATGACAGGTCTAAAATTATTGGTCGTCCCGTCATTTATATCGTGATAGATGTGTTTAGTCGCTTAGTAACTGGTGTCTACATTGGGCTTGAAGGCCCCTCTTGGGTAAGTGCGATGAGTGCTCTTGCCAACACAATGGTCGATAAAGTTGCATTTTGTGCAAAGTACGGCATTCATATTGAACAGGATGAGTGGCCAGTTACAGGCAAACCTGAAGCCATTCTTGGTGATAAAGGTGAAATGTATGGTCGCACTGTCGAAATAATGAGTGAAGCTCTCAATATCGACATTCAAAACACACCATCCTATCGAGCAGACTGGAAGGGTATTGTTGAACGACATTTCAAGACTTTACAAGCAACCTTTAAACCTTATACAGAGGGTTATGTGACAGGCACGATAAGTAAGAAACGTGCTGGTGCAGACTATAGATTGGATGCTGAACTGACCTTGCGCGATATTTCAAGAATCATCATTCATTGTATTCTCGAATACAATAACTCACATGCGATATCCAATTACGATCCAGATAAAGATATGCCTCCAGATTTACCTCATAATCCGAGGGATTTATGGAACTGGGGCATCCAAAACCGTACTGGAAAGCTGCGCAATGTTAATGAAGATATTGCCACTGTGAATCTACTTCCTCACAAAGAGGCAACCGTCACAGAGGAAGGTATTAAGTTATTTAAATGCTTGTATAGTACAAGTATCGCTTTAAATGAAGGTTGGTTTCATCGAATCAGTGCTGGTCCGAAGAAAGTCTTAGTTGCTTACGATCCCCATATTACAAACCGTATTTATTTACGCCCAGAGGGTAAGTATGACCAGTATATAATTTGCGACCTGACTGAACGCAGCCGTGAATACCGTGACCTCACATTCTGGGATGTATGGCGCATCAATAAGATAAAAACAAAAACTGCCGCGACAGCTCGCCTTATAAAAACTATAGGACAATTATCCTTGGATGAGAAAATCAAACAAATTACCAATGAGGCTCGTAAACAAAAACCTGATACATCACTGGTATCAAAAACTTCGAGAACTCAAGGTATTCGTGATAATCGATCAAATGAGATCAATAATCAGCGACAGATTAACTCTGGGCTAGTGCCTCAAACACCGCACCCTAAAGATATTAATAATCAAATAATCAATCCCAAAGATCAAAAACCACAAAGTTTTAATATTCCAGATATGCTCGATGATCTCTATGGAGGGTAATTAGATGAACGATATTTGGACGAAAATACCGAATGCGGACTATAGTGATCCCGGCTTACCTGAATATGCTGATAACCCCTTCATTTGTGCACTTCCCGCTATCAGAGATCAATCTACCGCAATCCATGAGTTACGATTATTACCTACATTCGACCCGCAAGAAGTAAATCTGCCTCCCCATATTCGTGTTCACGCGATGCAACGCCTACTGACGCAATTTTTTCAGCCATTTGCGCAACATATTACCCTTGAAACCCGTTTTTCGCTTTTAATCCGACAAGGTTATCTTGGTCGTAATCCAGAAAGTCCGGACTTTAAAAAACATCTAAATAACGGCTATGATCGCATTCTAAATAAAAATATCCGACAAACAACTCATACTGATATTACGACTACAGCAAATTCATTTGGCATTGTCGGAACCTCTGGTTGTGGTAAGTCCTTGGCGATAAGGCGTATTTTGACAAGCTACCCACAAGCAATATTTCATCCAGATTTGCAAATCACTCAAGTACCTTGGTTGAAACTCGAATGCCCAAGTAATGGTTCTTTAAAAGAATTGTGCAAAAATTTCTTTGTCGCTTTAGATAACCGCCTTGGTACTCAGTACCGCAAACAACGTGGTAAAGCCCGCACAGGAACGGATGAGCTCATTACCGAAATGGCTCAGCTAGCGCAAATACATGGTCTTGGAGTCTTGGTTATCGACGAAATCCAGAATTTAAGTGTGCATCGATCTGGAGGTGAGCAACCCATGCTTCAATTCTTCGTCTCATTAGTCAATGAAGTAGGAATTCCTGTTGTACTCGTTGGAACCCCGAAAGCGCGACGTTTATTTGCAAAAGATTTCAGCCAAGCACGACGTAGTTCAGGTCTTGGCAGTGTATCGTGGGATCGGATGCCCGAAGATGGAAATTGGGAGCGATTAACAACATTGCTCTGGGATTACCAATGGCTCAAACAGAAAGTACCTTTGACGGAAAATATACGCAAAGCACTTTACAACTGCAGTCAGGGCGTTATTGATATTCTTGTTAAACTTTTTATTCTGTCGCAATGGCGCGCCATGCTAACCAAGGCGGAGCAATTGTCAGAGGCGTTAATTCTACAAGTCTACCAAGACGAATTTAAAGCTGTTCATCCGATGCTTGATGCACTTAGATCCGGAGATCCCGATAAGATTGAACGCTTTGGTGATCTGAGAATGCCTGATGTTGAAGGAAAAATGATTCAGGCTTTTAGCAGTGAAATCGTAATTCCAGAAAGTAAGCCTCTAACTCAATCATTTAGCGAAGAATCAGACAAAGTTAAAAAGCTCCTGAATATTACTGATTCTCTTGGGCTTGAACATGATATCGCCTTACCCATTATCGAAATGGAGATTGCAAAAAATCCATCACTGGACGTCATGCATATTATCCATCGAATAACTGCGCAAATGACTCAGGCGACACCTACCAACAATAGACCAAGACCTTCAAAGAAGCCCAAAACTAATAATTGGCAAGTTCTTCCAGAAAGAGACATGAGAAACATGTTTTTTCATAAAGGGGAAAATACAATGCATGAGATGCTCAAACAAGAAGGGATTGTAGCCAGCATCACTAACATTCTTAAGAGCAATTAATCATGCTCGGTTATTTCCCAAAGCCATATCCTGATGAACTGCTCTATAGTGTAATCGCACGCCATGCTATTCATTTGGGCAGCCATTCAGACAAAGCATTAGTTCAAGAGTTATTCTTGAGTCGAAATGCTGCTGCGGTTGTGGATTTTCCGGGACATCTTGTAACCTTAGTAGAGCAGATTGACCCCTGCTGAAAAATAAGGACGAAATTTTAAGAGATATAATTCAGTCAAAAGGAGTTACATCTCATGCGTCAAAGATACAGTCCAGAGTTCAAAGCCGAAGCGGTTAAGTTAGTTCTTGAGCAAGAACAAACCCTGAG
>JANYEL010000055.1 GCA_025363155.1 Moraxellaceae bacterium | reverse complement strand
CGGCGCTCAGTAGTCACTGCTGAACGCACATAAGGCAATTTCCAAACATGCAGTAACTGTTGCTCTGCTTCATCGAGATATTCAGTGATATTACTGGCCAATGTCAGCGTCGCATTCGGCTGCATTCTGGATAATAAGAACTGCATAAACGGCATATTAAACCAACGCTGTGCTGGATTCTTTGGCTCAGGATTTGGATATAAAATAAAGACTTGCTGCAAACATTCAGGTGGCAATGCATGAACTACCCAAGGAATCGCATCGGCATGGATTGGATTCAGATTTGGCGATGTTTCAGATAAATGCGATTGCTGAAATTTTTGAAACTTTTCTGTGGTACGTTCTATTGCAAAGACTTGCGCACTAGGATTTGCGCGGGAAAAAGTGAGCGCATGCAAACCCACGCCTGCACCTATTTCTAGGACTACGTTTTTATCTACAAATTTTGGTTGAATAAAGCCACGCGGCTCTTTAAAAACATCAGGTCGAAAAGTTCGAATATCACGCAGCGTTTGCATAGGTTGATTCACAAGGCACAAAAAAATGAGCAGACTAATTGCTTAATCTGCTCATTTAACCATGTTTAACATGGTGTTGTCGCTGCAATCTTATTCGGTGATATCACGAACATCAGTGCTTGAACCATTGGTTTTCACTGATTCAATGCCGTTATCACGACCGTCTTCAGCTTCGTACAATTGGCTCGTACCGATGACTTGATGATTCCCCGCTTTCAGGTTAAAAAATGGTTTACCTGATTTGCTCACTGCACGCTCGTAGCGTTCATCCAGTGGGCTATTTTTTTGTACTGAAGCGATTCCGTTTTCTGCTGCAGCACGTGTGGTATACAACTCGCTTTTTAGAATCACTTGACCATTTCCTGCTTTTAGCACGAAAAATGTTTGGTCATCTTTACTTGTTTTCAGTTCAAAAAATCCGGCCATGAGCATTATCCTTATAGAGTCGTATGAAAGTGAGAAACCCGATAGCAATTTTTACTGCCATTACCCTATGTTGTAGAGGGTTTCTTAAGCAGAATCAACTCACTTTTGTTACTTTGTATATATGCATCAAGACTAAAAGCAATTCAGGGTTAAATCCGCAAAACAGATCACATTCCACGCGCAAATAAACGCTCAAGAACTACTTTTTACTCACCAGATTTTTCATCACGAGCGTCATCAGCGAATCAGGCATGATTTGCAACAAGGCCTTAACCCCTTTCCATGGCAATGCTGGAATAATCGGATTGGTTTGCTTCCGTTCAATCGCATGAACCATTTGCTTAGCTGCGACATCAGCATTGATCACAAATGGATATTTGTCCATTTTTGGTGCGAGATGGGTGTTAATAAATCCAGGGTGAATCACCGTCACCTTAATATTATTACCAGCCAACTCCAAACGCATTGCATTCATATAATTGGTCAATGCTGCTTTGCTGGCGGAATATGCTGCACTCTTCGGAATCGGTGTGAATGCCGAAACCGATGATATCCCCACCAAATGCCCATGTCCTTGCGCAAGAAAAATATTCGTTGCAGCATCCAACGTCGCAATCGCGCCAATCAAATTGGTCTGAAAAACCGCTTTATCAACGCTTAAATCATTGGTGCCACTACGTCGTGAACCTGCAATGCCAGCATTTGCCACGAGAATATCAATGCTTCCTAAACGCTTCGCCAAATCATCCAAAACGGCTGGAATACGGGCATCGTCATTCACATCTAAACTGACTGTTTCGATTCGAACGGAATATTGCTGGAGTAATTTTTCTGCCAATAAATCTAATTTGTCCACACTACGCGCGGCTAGCCCGAGGTTGTAGCCTTGCGATGCGAAACGCTCTGCCAATGCTTCGCCAATTCCGCTTGAAGCGCCTGTGATGACTACGTTTTTTGGCATTTTGATTTGTCCCTTAATATTTGTATTGCTTGTCTCCTTCCCCATGAGGGGGAAGGTTGGGATGGGGGTGCTTTTAAAACCATCCCCTTCTAAATCTTCCCCTTGAAAGGGAAGACTTCAGAGCATTTTTATCAAAATAGATTTATGTTCTAAATCAAACTTATTAAGCACCCGCCTGAACCAAACACTCGACCAACCGTGCCGCAATTTCATGCTTGCTCGCTTTATCCAAAATCACTTTTTCTAATCCAAAGCGATCAGAGAAAAATACAGTCATCGCATTATCATCTGATGCGAAACCAATATCGCCACGTGACACGTCATTACAGGCAATCATATCTAACTGTTTGGTTTCTAATTTTCCGCGTGCATACTCTTCCATACGCTGCGTTTCTGCGGCAAACCCGACCATAAATGGACGCTTCGCATGTTGAGCAATCGTGGCAACAACATCTGGGTTTTTT
>JANYEL010000219.1 GCA_025363155.1 Moraxellaceae bacterium | reverse complement strand
GTCATAACGGACTTGTCCTTCAGCATACGGCTCAATCATGCCGTGCTTTTCACTCATTTCACGAATCCAACGATCTGATTTAATTGCCATAACTCTATTAACCACTCTTAAAATAATAAATTTCTAAATAATTGACAGCATTGGTGCCATTACTTTGGCTCTGGATTTGCCGCTTCACTCGCGTCACGACTTGAAACGGGCTCAACCTGCGCATTGCGCTCCTCACTCCGACCAGCGGGTAAATCATTCTGGTATTCCGCTTTTCGTAAATCATAACGCGCTCTTGCCATTGATCGTGGATTTTTTTGATCTGCACGAGATGGCCAACCTTCACGTTGACGATGGCGATCACCATCAATTTCTTCAGTCTGATCATGCCACAACACTTGTGAGGTCGGATACGGTAAATCAATCCCTGCATCAGTCAACGCATATTTAACCGCGATCAACACTTGATCAGTTGAATCAGTCATACCAACCTGAGCATTTTCTTCAATCCACCAACGCAAACGCATCTGCAATGCGTAGTCGCTAAATCCTGTGACTACAACGGTTGGCGTCGAATGTTCAGTCACCGTGCTGCATGATTTCAAGGCTTCCAAAACTTGCACTTTGGCTGTCTCGACATTATCACTCATCCCAATACCAAAATCGATCTGGCAGCGACGACGTTTGAATGCAGTATTCACTGTGACGGGTGTTGTATAAAGGACTGCGTTTGGAATGACAATGCGTCGCCCATCATAGGTTCGAATATTTGTTGCACGAATCTGAATATCTTCAACAGTACCTTCAAACGCTCCCATGACAATTTGATCACCAATCCGAAAAGGTTCAGACAATAGAATCAAAATACCAGACAACATATTTTGAAAAATATCTTTAAATGCAAAACCAATCGCAACCGAACCAATGCCTAATCCGCCAATCATTTTTGCCGTGGTAAAGCCTGGAATAGCAACGACCATTGCCACCAGAATACCAATAAAAATAATCAGCGAGGAACCGATCCGGTTCAATACTTTTACTAAATTTTGGCGACTTTGGACCCGATCACTCAGCGTTCTTTTGACGATATATTTGAACAATCTTCCAATCAACCAAAACAGCACCAACACCAACACAGCGGCAATGATATAAGGAACGCGATCCCATGACTGGTCAATCATTTTATGCACTGGCGCATAAATACCACTGTAATGATCAACCGCCTTCTCAACGACTTTCGAGGTCGCGACGCCTGCTTGCTGAATCTTGTTGTCTAATTCCATGGTCTATCCAAAATTTCGGTTTAAATCGGGTGGGGTTTGCTTAGCTTATTTATTGAGGGCAAAGCATACAAAAAAACCCACAAGCGATTGTGGGTTTTTATGGATGATTCTGCAAGATTAGTTATGCAGTATCACTTTGGCTAGAGCAATCTAATTACGCATTACCCGTTGGTGCGGATTCATGTTGCAGACGTTCAACGTTCTCTGCAAACGCTGCATCAAAGTTAATCGGTGCCAGCAAGAACTGCGGGAAGCTACCTTTGGTAATCACATCGGTCAACGCTTCACGAACGAATGGGAACAAAATGTTCGGGCAGTATGCACCGAGTAATTGTGGCAGTTGTTCTTGCGCGACATTCTCGATCAGGAAAATACCTGCTTGTTTTACTTCCGCGATGTACGCAGGTGATCCGCCGTTATTTGCGGTCAATGTCACACTGAGCACCACTTCAAAATGCGTTGGATCCAGTTGTTCAGCGTTGCTGCTCAAATTAATGTTCAGCTCTGGCTGCCATTCACTGGTAAATACTTTTGCGCTTGGCACTTCAAAAGACAAGTCTTTCAGATAAATACGCTCTAAAGCCAATTGCGCTTGCGCTGGAGCTTCAACGGCTTCTGGTGCAACTTGTTGTTCATCACTCATTGTAAATCTTCCTGTTGTCTTGAGATGGATTGTAAATAAAAGCGAACCGAATAGAGGGCTTATCCAGCCAACATGGTATCGAGTTCACCGCGTTGTTCTAATGCGTAGAGTTGATCAAAACCACCAACAAATACGTCTTTGATAAAAATCTGTGGCACGGTGCGTTGCTTCGTGCGCGCAATCAACTCCATACGAGTCTCTGCTGGCTCACGACCGAGATCAATCTCATGATAAGCAACGCCTTTGCGTGTTAACAACTGCTTTGCACGCACGCAATATGGACAAGACTGTGTGCTGTAAATGGTTACCAAAGCATTGTTTGTTGCTGTTGCTTCACTCATGAGTATCACCTTTAACGAATTGATTGGCTGGAACTGATTAGCGTTTTGGCTTAACCAGCGGCAAGTTTTGTCCTTGCCAGCCCAAAATACCGCCTTCGAGGCGATATAAATTATCACCACCCACTTGTTGCACAGCACCGCCTGCGGTTTGACCCATTTTGCAGACCATCACAATAGGCTGTTTAATGTCGCGCAATTCTTCAAGATAGTTTTTCAGGCTACTCAGCGGAATATTACGACTACCACTGATGTGTCCTTCGCGGAACTCTTTTGCATCGCGAAGGTCAATAATCACCGCTTTTTCGCGATTCACGAAACCGCCCAACGCTTGTGGGGAGATTTTACGACCGCTGCGCTGGCTTTCTAGTAAAAAAAACGCAACGGCAAGTACGCCGAGAATGCCGAATAAAATCGGATGGTGCTGCATGAATTCAAGAAAACGTTCCAAAACACTCACCTTCAATTATTAAAAAACTAAAAACCGCATCTCGGCTACCGAAATAGCGCTTATCACAAAAACTGTCATCTATTCATAATGACGCATGACGGCTTTTTCAAGCCACATCACACATCATATTTGAAATTTATTACATTACGCTTTTTCCATTAAAGCTTATCGGCTTCGCGCGCTTCATCTTCCAAGCGATTGAGACTTGCCAAACGACGCGGCAAAACCTTACCTTCTGCCGCTGCCGCGATCAACGCACAACCCGGCTCGTTCTTATGCAAACAATTGCGGAAACGGCACATGCCGTAATACGGATACATTTCAATAAAACCATTCCGAATCGCATCAACGGTTAAATGCCACACGCCAAACTCACGAATCCCAGGCGAATCAATTAACGCCCCGCCATTCGGTATCGGCAGCAACGTTGTGGTCGTCGTTGTATGTTGTCCCAGCGCAGAATTCTCGGAAATGATATTCACTTTCAGATTTGCATCAGGAATCAGCGCATTGATCAATGAGCTTTTACCGACACCAGATTGCCCAACGAAAACCACTGTTTTATCTGCCATTTTGGCAATCAGCTCAGATAAATCGCCGTCTGTCTCGACAGTTAGCGTGTCATAACCCAAAGCATTATATTCTGCTAATAAGTTTCTCAGCCCATCTTCTTCAGTCAGTAAATCCGCTTTACCTAATACTAATAATGCTTGAATATCAGCCTGTTGACACGCAACCAAATAACGATCAATGAGCATTGGCGAGGGTACAGGAAGTGCTGCAAACACCACGACAATCAACGTTACATTGGCTGCGACAGGTTTTACTTTATGGTAGCGATCCGGACGCGTGAGCAAACTGTCACGCGGATGCAGCGCAGTAATGACGCCCAATTCAGTATTTTCATCAACTTGAAAACGGACGCGATCACCCGTCACTAAAACAGGTAAATTCGTTCGCGCATGACAGCGCCAAATTGTTTTTCGAGGGATTGCGGATTCTGAATCATTTTGCGTTGAGTCATTATTATCTACACCCATTTGCTGGACGAGTAATTGACGACCGTAGTGAGTAATGATTAACCCTTCAAGCAGCTCACCGGTATCATCTTCATCGATCCGCCGTGTTTGTTGCGCCTCAATGCGGCGAGTTTGCTGATCAGTCAGACGACGCTTACGAATAAGTGCCATTAGCGACCTGTAACTACAGTCAAATTACACAAACGATGAATTAAAACACAGCGCATGAAACGATCCAGTCCAATATTAATGCTAATCTTGCTAGTATAAGCACTTTCACGCGAAACATAGAGATTTTAATGGCAACCGCACCAACAAACGACACAGCAGACAAGACAGCGCCTAAATTAAATCAGCGCTTGATCTGGATTGACTTGGAAATGACTGGTCTCGACACCGATAACGATCAGATTATTGAAATTGCAACGATTGTGACCGATGAGAACCTGAACATTCTCGCTGAAGGCCCTGTTCTCACCGTTCATCAGTCAGACATTGTTTTAAATGCGATGGATGAGTGGAATACCCGTCAGCATGGTCAATCTGGTTTGATTGAACGCGTACGCCGTAGCACGAAGTCTGCACGCGACGTTGAACTTGAGACGATTGAGTTCCTGAGGAAATGGGTTGAGCCAAAGAAATCGCCGATGTGTGGCAACTCAATCTGCCAAGATCGCCGTTTTATGCATCGCCTGATGCCTGAGCTTGAGCAATTCTTTCACTATCGCAACTTAGATGTGTCGTCGGTAAAAGAGTTAGCGCGTCGCTGGCGTCCAGAGCTGATGGCGGGTCTCAAGAAAGACTCAAGCCATCTTGCACTCGATGACGTACGCGATTCGATTAAAGAGTTGAAATATTATCGCGAATATTTCTTCCGTACTAACTAAGAACTAAGAGTTGCACTTTAGATTCAAGGTTGGAGCAAACGCTCCGCCTTGAATTGATTTCAAAATAAAGTATAAATTTTCAATAATATTTATTGTCATGGATGTATCACGTGAATCGCTTAGTGATAGTTGGTGTCGTTTTTTTTATGTTGATTGGGTGGATGATACACCGCAATCACGTTGCCCATGACGAGCTCGTCAAAGCACAAGAGGAAATGACCCAGCGCCGAACAACGGAAGCTAATCAGATTGTTGCCGAGGCTGCCCTAGCAACGCGTCTAAAACAACAAAGAGAGGCTCGCGCAAATAGCGATCAAAAAACTGAGCAAGCCGTCCGATTTATCAATAGAGACATCGATAAATATCACAGCCAGACCAGTCAAATTGGCGAATACAACCAAGTCCTCATCAAACTGAGAGTGTTGCTTGAACGCTGGAAATACACGAGCGATCCCGTCCAATTGCAAGCCATCAGACAAGACATCAATGATATTCCCACACCAGAATGTTTAAATGATGCAAAAAATAGCCTGAGTACCACTTTAGGCAATGAAAGTAGTGGCGGCAATGAAGAAGAAACAAGAGGAGCGTTTAAGCTTTTTTTGACTGAATTCAATCTATGTGTTCGTGAAGTGACCGCTAGATCGACCTGATGGTATTTCTTCCATAAAAGTGCTTAAACATCTTATAGAACCGCACTCAGTATGGTTCTATGTAAATTGGGAATTATCCACAGCCTACGCATGAGAGCCTCTTTTTATTAATACGATCGCTTTGCGCAAGAGCACAACGCCCAAAACTAGCAATAAGAAACCTAATGCCAAAGTATATTTCCAATCTAGATCGCTGCACGTTGGATTAGTCCCCGTAGTACAAATTCTAAAAAATATCGAACTTCTTTGCTGGGTTGACTCGTAGACTTTGAACGCAAGAACGCTAACCCCAGCGCTAGCCACCAATAACAATATAGAAATAACGAAAATCAAATAGGAAGTAATCTTCTTAAAAACGGGTAGCACTCATTAATCTCCTCCCGAGGATATGTATGGACTTTCAATCCCTTATTAAAAATCCATACAAGGCTTTCAAATTAGTAAAATCCCTTACGACGCCAACCACGCCCCTACCTTCTGATTAAACTCTGCCGCAGCTTCAACCATCACCCAATGTCCTGAATTAAATTCAACGACCTGATTCTGTGGCTGCTTGGCTAACTCATTCGCCCATTGTTGAGTATGGAACATAAATGGTTTTTTTCTTGCGTAGCCATAAAACATTGGACACGCAGGTTTAAAATCAACTGCTGCTTTATACGAACCATAACCACCAAACCAACGGATAAAATATGGATAGGTCATATCAGAACTGATGTGCTGTGGATCTGCATGCGCCTTTAATCCTTTCGCAATTGCCACCGTAATGCGTTTACCCACAACGCCACCGATGCGCCAAGCAGTTGCCAGCGGAACCTGATAACCCACAATCATGGTTTTGGCTTTCACCGAAAGAGACTTCTCGAATGCCTTTGATGTCGCATCACCGATATCAATGCCAATGATCTTCGATACGCGATTTGGATATTGCATATAGTACTGATAACCAAAGAAACAGCCCCAATCATGCAGCATCAAATGCACTTTCTGATCTGGACTCACTTGGTCAATAATTTCACGCAGGATTTCGGTTGTTTCTGACAGTGAGTACGCTTTACGAGGCTTGCTTACGTCAAATCCAGGAAAAGTAAAATAAACACACCGATAGTTTTTCTTAAAAAAATTAATTTGCTTCGCCCAGATACGATAGGTGTCAGGCCAACCGTGAACCATCACTATAGTTTCCGAGCCTTCGCCTTCAACGAACACATCAATGCCCGCAATACTGTATTGTTTTTTCATCACGATGATCTCAACTTTTGACCGAACCAAACATCCAGAAATTCGAGCCTAGTTAAGCACTTTTTACACCGACAAGGGTTGCCATTTGTTAACCGCGTCAGTCAAGTTTTAACGGAAAATGCTACAGGCTCCATTTTTCAATCCATAGGGTGCGCACCAGTTCAGATACCACCACATATTTGGTGCGCAATGCGCACCCTACGCTTTCGGATAGCGCACATTTCGACTCCGCTCAATGAGCTAGCTTTCGTAAAAATAAAAAAAAGAGGCTGATTTTTCGGTCAGCCTCTTTTTAAAATTTCAGTGGAAAGCGAGAAAATTAACTCACGCGATCACCCGCTTTCGCACCACTATCAGGCGACAACAGGAAAATTCCATCATCATTGCCCGCTGCCAAAACCATTCCGTTTGACATGCCGAAACGCATTTTGCGCGGTGCAAGATTAGCCACCACAATCGTCAAGCGATTGATCAATGCTTCTGGCGCATACGCACCACGAATGCCACTAAACACCGTACGCGGTTCAGCTTCGCCCGCATCCAAGGTCAGTTGCAGCAATTTATCCGAACCTTCAACAGTTTC
>JANYEL010000190.1 GCA_025363155.1 Moraxellaceae bacterium | reverse complement strand
TGATTTATTCGGCGACGTAAATGATATTGCTCATCACGAAGAGAGTCATATAAATTCTGATCATAAAAATGTGGTGGAGAAAATGCGTCAGCTCATTGAGCTGATTCGCGAGCACAGTCATGCCTATTATGTGATGGATGCGCCAACCATTGATGATGGTGAATATGATCAGTTGTTTTTTAGTTTAAAAAAATTAGAAGAAGAAAATCCTGCGTTCGTGCAATCAGATTCTCCAACGACACGCGTTGGCGGTCAGGCAATGGGTCAATTTAATAGTGTTGTTCATCAAGTTCCGATGTTGTCCCTAGGTAATGTGTTTAAAGGTGATGAGTTACAAACTTTCGATCAACGCGTGCGTGACCGATTAGCGGGTCAAAAGATTCAATATGAATTGGAGTTGAAGCTGGATGGCTTGGCGGTGTCATTGCATTACCATGATGGCAAGTTAGTACAAGCGGTGACACGTGGTGATGGGGAAACTGGCGAGGATGTGACTCACAATGCGCTAACGATCCGCAATCTTCCACTATTGCTCGTTGATCCTTCAGGTCGGCCTGCACCAAGAGTTCTTGAGGTACGCGGTGAAGTACTCATTCCGAAAAGTGGCTTTGCCAAGTTGAATCGTGAAGCAGAGGCGAAAGGTCTGAAAACCTACGTCAATCCACGTAATGCCGCCGCCGGTAGTTTGCGCCAGCTTGATCCAGCGATTGCGGCGACTCGACCGCTCGCGTTCTATGCTTATTCAATTGCACAAAGCGAACCTGCGCATGAAAACACAACTCAATCAGAATCGTTGTATTGGTTAAAGTCACTCGGCTTTACGATTTCTGAGCGATTGGAAATTGTGGATTCGATTGAAGCGGTGCAAGCCGTCTATGATCAAATCAATGCTGAGCGTGAAAGCCTTTTAGTTGAAATCGACGGGATGGTGGTCAAGGTTGATTCATTGCGTCAGCAACAACAGTTGGGCTTTTTAAGCCGTGAGCCACGTTGGGCAACGGCATATAAGTTCCCAGCGAAAGCGGCACTGACCACAGTTGAACAGATTGATTGGCAAGTCGGACGCACAGGAACGATTACACCTGTTGCGCGGCTTAATCCAGTCTTTGTCGGCGGTGTGACGGTCAGTAATGTGACCTTGCATAATATCGGTGAAATTCAACGATTAGATGTGCGTGTAGGCGATACGGTGAGTGTCTATCGGACTGGTGATGTGATTCCTAAAGTCGAACGTGTATGGCAGGAGTTTCGTCCAGAGTCTGCACAAGTGGTTTTATTGCCGAGCATTTGCCCTGTGTGTGAATCGCCAGTGGTGATGCCTGAAGGGGAAGCGTTGGCGCGGTGTACGGGAGGGCTGTTTTGTCCAGCGCAGAGAATCGAAGCAATTCGACATTTTGTATCGCGCAAAGCAATGGACATCGAAGGGCTGGGTGAGCGTTGGGCAGAAGCGTTGTTGAATCAAGGTTTGGTTCCGGATGTGTCGTATATCTATCAATTGCATACACGCCGAGACGACTTGCTGACCATCGAAAAAATGGGCGAGAAGTCTGTACAAAATCTACTGGATGCGATTGAAGAGAGTAAGAAAACAACGTTTGCACGCTTTATCTTTGCATTAGGTATTCGTGGCGTTGGTGAAAATACATCACGTCATTTGGCTGAACAATTTCAAACCTTGGGTGCGCTATATGCAGCGGATTTTGATAGTTTGAAAATGACTGCGGATGTTGGTGATATTTCGGCACAGTGGATCTATAGTTTCCTGCGTGAGACGCATAATAAGGATATTATCGAGCGATTAATTGGCGCGGGTGTACATTGGGATGCACCTGTGAAACGTACGCGTCAGCCATTAACTGGCGAAAGTTGGGTGTTGACGGGTAGTTTGTCTCGTTTTACGCGTGAGCAAGCCACAATGATTTTGCAGGAATTGGGTGCGCGAGTGAGTGGTAGTATTTCAGCCAAAACTAAAGCACTCGTTGCTGGTGAAAAAGCAGGAAGTAAACTCGCCAAAGCACAAGAGTTGGGTATCCAAACCTTAACCGAAGATGAGTTTGTCACTTTTGTAGCGACACATGGCGTTGAGCTTTAATTTTTCCATTTGATTTGATGATGTTTATAAAACTATGCCGACACCTCGAAAGCTCTGGATCGACCTTGGTAATACACGGTTAAAGTATTGGCTGACCGAAGGCGAGACGCTGATCGCATCAGGTGCGGAGTTGCATCTGCAATCACCTGCCGATTTGTTGTTGGGTTTAGTTGATCGGTTTAGCGCTTATCAAGCATCGTTTGTTGGTGTGTCATCTGTACTCGATAGCCATGCGAATTTACGCATCAAGAAGTCTTTAGCGCCATTAAATACACCCATTGAGTTCGCTCAAGTTCAAACGACTTCACATGGTTTGATTACTGGTTATGATCAAATTGAAAAACTGGGGATAGATCGTTGGCTGCAAGTGCTTGCGCTATCTGGACAGCGAAAGAACTTTTGTATTGTTGGCTGCGGAACTGCGTTAACGCTTGATTTACTTGATGATCAGAATCATTTAGGCGGCTATATTTTACCTAGTTTCTATTTACAGCGAGAAGCATTGGCGCAAGGAACTCGACGAGTGCAAGTGCCAGAAGGGGCGTTTAGCGACTTGTCGGCTGGACGGAATACTCAGGATGCGGTGCATCATGGCATTTTGCTGGGTTTAGTTGGTGCAATTGAGAAGTTAGTGCGGGCAGAACCTAGCCGTGAATTGGTTTTGACAGGTGGTGATGCAGAGTTGATTCAGGGGTTCTTAGATCTGCCGAATGTGGTTCGTGTGGAAGAAGATTTATTGTTGAAAGGGCTGCAGCGGTATTTTTCTTAATTGAAATACAGGGTTTGTTTCATTGAATGGTATTAGCAAAAGCCGAGCTATTCACTAACACTTTTAATACTTCAGAATCACCACCATCGCTGTCAGTGCATAATAAAAACACCTCACCATCAACAGTCGATTCCAGCCATGTAATTCCTTCGACTTTGATCGGTATTGGCTGACCTTGATCATCTTGAATCACTTGCGTATCCAATGTCTTTCCATCAGATGACAGTAAAACAATGAGGCTGCCAAGCACTTCGCCATCATCATAG
>JANYEL010000155.1 GCA_025363155.1 Moraxellaceae bacterium | reverse complement strand
CTCTTACTTCTTAGAGCAAGATGGTAGTAGACGGTGCTCTTAATAAAATACCAATTGATACGGAGAAATTACTGGGCTCTTACCTGTTCAATCCTATAGCTCGTAAATCAGAACCTAATGTGGAACGCTCCATATTTGAAGACATTATAGCACATTTTTTAATCAATCAAGATCCACTCATCAGGTCTTTGTTATTTGTTTTGTATTGCAAGATTTAATATCAGATCGAGCGCCGCAATAATCTTAGGCGGAAGTGGCTGCTCAACAGGAATCACATTTAAATTTGCTAATGGTGCAGGAACACCCTCAACTGTAGGCACAGTTACTGCCACGCCACCAATCTGCCCATTTGCATTGTATTCAGGCAAGACAGGCTGCAACTGTTCCCGTTGCGTCTGTACAATAACAGAATCTAACTCAGCACTATCCATGACAGTCACGGCAGCAGTTGCCATATTGCAAGAAGCAATCAGCCCAATACCCATAAGAAGATGTTTAATCACACCAACCACCTCGGAACGATTTAATCCCTAATCCATTATTAACCGATTAACCACTTAAATCTATCAGAAAATTGAAAGTCATCATTAACAAATCAAGTTCCATATATTAGGCACGACAAGCATCCTAACCTCCCACAAACCCCTGTTGCCTCCACGCCTCATACACCATCACCGCCGCCGAATTTGATAAATTCAAACTGCGAGAGTCTGGCTGCATTGGCAATCTTAACCAATGATCTGCAGGAAACATCTCACGTACTTCGAGAGGCAAGCCTTTGGTTTCTGCGCCAAATAAAAACACCACAGGTTTATTCAAATCTTTCTCAAATGGCGAAGCCGTTCCTTTGGTCGTCATCGGGTAAATATCAGTAATGCCCTGCGCCCTGATATTTTCCAAACACGCGTCAATATTCGCCCAAACTTTCAGACGCGCCCATTCATGGTAATCCAGCCCTGCTCGTCTTAGCTGCTTATCTTCCAGTTCAAAACCAAGTGGCTCAATCAAATGCAAATGCGCACCAGTATTCGCACACAAGCGAATAATATTACCTGTATTTCCAGGGATTTCAGGTTCATGGAGAATGATGTGAATCATGCTATGCATCTCAAAATTAGGCACTTCAATTTTTCAAAAAACAAAAATAGCTCATTGAGCCTGTCGAAATGCGCGGTGCAAACAAACCTTCATTAAATAAAAAATGAAGTTTACTGAACGGAGTCGAAGTAAACATATACACCGCAACCATTCTAATAACGCACATTTCGACAAGCTCAATGAGCTAGCTGAAAAACGAAAAGGTGACCACTCACCGAGCAATCACCTTTTCAAATATGACAACATCTACGAAATTACTTCGCAGAATGTCCTTTCAATTCAACAACTGCGCGGTCTTCTTTTGCAATCGTTGCGTAGTAAGCGCGCAATACATCCAACACTTCAGGACGGCTAAAGTTCGCTGGAACTTCTTCGTCTTCTGACAATGCTTTACGCAATTTTGTACCAGAAACTTTAACGTGTTGTGATGCATCATGTGGACATGACTTAGTTGAAGCCATTGCTTCACATGCATTACACCAGAACGTCCAGTCAATTTTCAACGGCTGAGTGATCATTGCATCACGACCCACTTTGTCGAAAATATGCTGTGCATCAAACGGACCGTAATAATCGCCCACACCAGCATGGTCACGACCCACGATCAAATGTGAACAGCCATAGTTTTGACGGAACAATGCATGCAGCAACGCTTCACGTGGACCTGCATAACGCATGTCGAGTGGATAGCCAGATTGAATGACTGTGTCTTTCTTGAAGTATTTATCGATCAACACACCAATCGCTTCCTGACGTACATCTGCAGGAATATCACCTTCTTTCAATTCACCGAGCAATGAGTGAATCAACACGCCATCACAGATTTCTACAGCAATTTTTGCTAAATATTCGTGTGAACGATGCATTGGGTTACGTGTTTGGAATGCTGCAATGGACTGCCAGCCTTTTTCTTCGAACAATTTACGTGTTTCTGCTGGGGTCATGTAGATGCCAGCGTATTTGGTTGGGAACTCGCCTTGTGACAACACTTGGACTGAACCAGCAAGGTTAATCGCACCTTGGTTCATAACCATTTTCACGCCAGGATGTTCGATGTCAATTGTACCAAACACTTCACGGCATTCGAGATCTTTATCAATGCCATATTTTTCTGACAGAGTTAAGATACCCATGATTTCGCCAGTTGCAGTATCTGCCAACGCGACTTCTTGACCGATTTGTAAGGTGTTTGCAGTTGCTGTGTCAGTTGACAATGTGATTGGAATTGGCCAAAACAAGCCATTGTCCAAATGCATATTGGTAACAACACTTTTCCAATCTTTCTCACCCATGAAGCCCGTTAGTGGTGTGAAACCACCAATGCCCAACATAATCAAATCGCCAACTTCGCGTGAGGTGATATTGATCGTGGTCAATGTCTTAGCGTGTTGTTGCGCTTTGGCTAATGCGTCGCCTTCAAGTAATAAGGTAACAAGCGTTGGACTGCCGTGTGGTTGAACTAAAGCCATGGGAACTCCGGTGAAAAATTAAAAAGCGTAACGATTCGAAAATCTCTAGAATCTCAATATTGAGACCACAATAAAACTAATCTGATAAAAGCAGCTTGATCGCAAAACAAAAAGCTGACTAAATGCATTTAAAAGCGCGGTAGCGATTATAATACCTCCCAACTCTTTAATCCAAACATTAAGCGCCTCATTCAATGACTTCTGACCAAACACAAGCACCCTCATCGCCGAAAAAAGCGAATGCAAAATCTGTTAAGCCGCCAATCGTCGGTTTACTCTCCCTCTGTCGTCCGGGTTTTGAGCGCGAATGTGCTGCTGAATTAGAGCGTTGGCTCGGTATCGAAGGTGGTGACGGCTACGCAAATTTCGAGAAAATTAGCGGTCAAGTGGTCTGGATTGGCACAAGTCCAAAATGGCCAATGACGCGTGATCTTATTTTTTCGCGTCAAGTGATTCGTTTACTCGATAAAAAACCACTGTATTTTGAAGCGCGTGATCGCATTACTCCAATCCTCACAGCAATGTCAGGCATGAAATTCAGTGCGATTTACTTAGATCATCCAGATACTAATGACGGCAAAGCACTGTCAGACTTGTTTGAACGTCTACAACGCCCACTCCTCTCTGCTGCTGGCAAGCAAGAAATCCTCGACCGTGAAGCAAAAATGCGCGCGCATTTAGTATTCATTGACGGCACATCGGCATGGTTTGGTATGAGTGAAATGGGTCAAACACTGCGCTGGCCAATGGGCATTCCACGCCTCAAAATGCCAGCGGATGCACCAAGTCGTTCAACATTGAAATTGACTGAAGCCTTTGCTTATTTCTTGAGTCCTGAAGAACAAAAAGAATGGTTACGCGAAGGCTTAACTGCGGTCGATTTAGGTGCTTGCCCAGGCGGCTGGACATGGCAATTGGTTCAACACGGTATTCAAGTCATTGCGATCGATAATGGCGCGATGAATGAAAAACTGATGGAAAGCGGTTTAGTTGAACATTTCAAAACCGACGGCTTCATCTATCGTCCAAAACGTGCGGTGCATTGGTTGGTTTGCGACATGGTCGAACAACCTGCTCGTGTCGCAGAATTGGTCGGTGAATGGTTAGCTGATGGTGCAGCTGGACGCGCAGTCTTCAACTTAAAATTACCGATGAAAACTCGTTTAGACGAAGTTCTGTTCTGTAAAGAACTGATCGAAGGCATCGTGAAAAAATCAGGCAAGAAGTTAGAACGTCTTGAGTTCCGCCAGCTCTACCATGACCGTGAAGAAGTCACAGGTTATGCAGCAGTTGCTGGTAGCCCTGAATAATAATATCAACCAAGAATCGGGGTGAATTTTGAATAATCGCAAATTGTTTCGGGTCATCTCTTTTCTGATTGCACTTGCGTTGGGCTATCTCGCCACAACGCATTTTGGAAAAAACAGCTCCTCAAACCAACCAAATTCTTCATCGGTTGGTAAAGCTCCCGCTTATCAAAACTCATCGACCTCTCCTTCTGAACAACTCAAAGACCATAGTGTTGTTGAAGGAAAGGGAACTGTGGTTAAAGTTTTGAAAGATGATAATAATGGTAGTCGTCATCAACGATTTATCCTACGTTTAGATTCGGGGCAAACTGTTTTAGTCGCGCATAACATCGACCTTGCACCGCGAATTGAAGTTTTAAACGAAGATGACACAGTGATTTTCAAAGGGGAATATGTCAGCAATGATAAAGGCGGCGTGATTCATTGGACACATCGTGACCCACAAGGACGACATGAGGATGGTTGGTTGAAGCGAAATGGAATGATTTATCAGTAGTGTAAATTAACCATCTGACTTAAAAACGATTTTTTATGCACAAATTAATAATACATCTCCCGCCTTTTTTCAATTACAATCAATAATCATTCTCATATAGACATATTGTAAAGGCAGAGTCTCATGGCGCGTTCACTCAAATTATCTTCAACATCTGCAACTCTTTTATTTTTAACATCGTCTTTTGCGATGGCACATACACCTTATATTCTGCCTTATCACTTTGATACCAAGAAAGATGTGACCACCATCCAAGCCTCTGCAACAGAAGACTTTTTTATCCCTGATCATGCGATCACTGGCGATTTCTCGGTGACTTCTCCACTTGGCCTGACCACAAGCATTATTGATGCGACCACATTAAAAGAAGTCACTTTAGCGCAAATTCAATTAGCAGAAGATGGCACGTACCGAATTGCTTTGAAAACCAAGCCACGCGTCAGTAAATACACTCAGATTGATGGTCGTTGGTTAAATGTCCGCCCTGCACGCGGCGCTGGCGGCAAGCCGAAAGAAGCATTGAGTGAACGTAGCTATGTCACCCCAGAAGAACTCGCGACCGATGCAAAAGTGATTGAATCCACGTCAAGTCGCACCCTTGAAACTTTTGTGACCAAAGGGCGCGGATCAGATAAGGTGTTAGAAACGACTGGAAAAGGTCTGGAAATTAAACTTAGCAAAAATCCAAGTGAGATTTACCTTGATCAAGGTTTAGAGTTTGATGTGCTATTTGATGGTCAGCCGATCAAGAATCAAACGGTTCAGATTGAACAAGCAGGCAAAGCACCCCTTGAATTTAAATCTGATGCCAAAGGTCATGTAAAAGCAACCTTCAAGGAAGCAGGCACATATTTGCTCGAAGTGACGTATCCAAATGATCCAGAATCACACAGTGAAAAAGGACGTAAAACACAACCAAGTGCAACAAGTTACAACTACGGTTTAACGTTTGGTGTGTCACAGTAAAGTTTCAATTTTGCATCAGCAAGTTTCGACATAAACAGGCTGTACCTTTGAGGTCAGCCTGTTTTTATGATTAGATTTTTATTTACGCACACGTAAGCCATAAACAATGGCTACAAGACTAAAAAAGATCATTGGCAGCAAATACAATAAAATGCCCAATGTCGGTTTGCTATTATCGATTACCGACTGAGAAGGATGAGTTGCATCAATATAGACTTGGGCTAACTGACCAACCTGAAAACGACTGACAATCTCTGCAACTGAATTTGCATCACTCCAACCATTACCGACAAAATAATAACGATCACTTCGATAATGCGTCCCATTGAAGCGATAGTCATAAACGATGTGGGGAAATACAGTACTTCCATGCGTCGCAGACGAACTACCACGAGACTTCACGGACGCTTCGATGACCATGGCATTGACGGACACAAAAGACGAGTTTGCTTTTGATTGCCACCAATAAGACCACGCTACTGCATAACTGAAATAGCTCGAAGCTAAAAGAAAAATAACGCCTGCTGCTGCGACTTCATAGCGTCTGCGCGGTGAATGAGCGGGCTCAGTGAGAGTCATATCTCACCAATAGCGGCGGCCAAAACAGTCTCAGCCGCTAATGTTGCATCTAACTTCACAATTCGCTTTGGCTCAGCCACCGCACGCTTAGAATACACTGCACGCACACGATCGAAGAATTCATGACGTTCCTGCTCAAAACGATCCAAAGCACCACGCTTGCCTGCTCGCGCCATACCGACTTCAACTGGCGCATCCAACCAAAACGTCTTACTTGGCAACACCGCTACAAACTGCTCAACCAGTGCTTGAACTTGTGTCGTCGGCAAACCACGACCACCACATTGATAAGCAAAACTCGCATCGACAAAACGATCGCAGAGTACCCATTGCCCACGTGCTAATGCTGGCTCAATTACTTGACTCAAATGTTGCGCACGTGCAGCAAACAGCAATAACAACTCACACGCTGGTGCAATTTTTTCACCATCAGGAGTCAGCAACAAACCACGGATTTGTTCGGCCAGCGGCGTACCACCTGGCTCACGCGTCACGATGAAATCAATGCCTTTTGATTTCAAATGATCCGCGACGCCTCGAATTAACGTACTTTTGCCAACGCCTTCTGTCCCTTCAAAACTGATAAACATCTCGTCTACATTCCTTTTAAGTAGGCTAATTACGAGCCGTTTCTCTTACTACGCATCACCTGCAAATAACTTTGAACTGCGGCATTATGCTCCTCGAGCGTACGACTAAATTTATGTCCGCCCGTTCCTGTTGCGACAAAGTACACCGCATCAATATTCGCAGGATGTAATGCCGCATGAATCGCCGCACGACCTGGCATCGCAATCGGCGTTGGCGGTAAACCATCTATTTTATACGTGTTGTAAGCCGTAGGCGTTTCCAAATCTTTGCGGGTAATGTTGCCATTATATTGCGCGCCCATTCCGTAAATCACCGTCGGATCAGTTTGCAAACGCATTCCTTGTTTCAAGCGATTCACGAAAACGGCTGCAACTTTTGCGCGTTCACCATCACTTCCTGTTTCTTTCTCAACAATAGATGCCATGGTTAGCGCATCATTGATTGAGCGATACGGTAAATCAGCGGCACGCCCTTTCCATTCCTGACCTAATATTTGTTCTTGTTTTTCATAAACTTGTTTCAACACCGAAATATCACTGACGCCAGTTGAAAACATATAGGTATCAGGGGCAAACCACCCTTCTGGATACGCTTTCGGAATACCCGCAGCAGCAAGAATCTGTGCATCGGATAAGTTTAATACGGTTTGCTTAATGTCTGGATGCGCGGCTAATCGTTGTTTAAATTGATTAAAAGTCATCCCTTCAACCAGTAAAACACGATTCAATTGCGCCAGCTTACCGTCATTCAACAATCTCAATAACTTTGATGCATTAATCCCCGCAGGGATCTCGTAAACACCGGCTTTGAGTGTGTTATGAATAAAAATATTGCGGTAAATTTTTAAGATAAAAGGGAAATGGATCATATCTCGCTGCGCAAGATAACCAATCAAACCTGAATAGGTCTGACCACTTTTGATCTGCAACATTGTGCCTGTTGCCGCAACAGACAACGGGCGAAACAGCGATTGCCAGATTGCCCCGCACAACGCAAAAACACACAAAATGATCAGTGTCTTAACCCATGTCAATCGAAATGGCTTAGCACTATGACTACCTGTGGATTTTTTACTGACAGGCTTTTTACCACGCGCACTCGAAGCACGTATTGCAGTTGTTTTTGACGTTGTCTTTTTACGCGGTGCCATGACCAAAAACCGAAACTTTAAGAGGCGTTTAGAATAACAGATTGGTTAAAGTTGTCACGGCAGAAACATTCAATATTCGACCACTAAGCTGACTAACTGGCACAATTTGAGTCAGTGCATTGCAAAAAAATAAAGCCTCGATTCGACCAATCTCCGCGCGTGACAGCGTTTGAAAATGGAGGGGAATATTTTGCGCTTGCATCCGCTCAATCAGCTCGGCGCGCATCACACCCAGAATTCCCGAGCATTGAATGGGCGGCGTCCACCATTGTCCATCGACCAGAAAGAAGCAATTACTGTAAACACCCTCAACCACAATATCGTTGACATCACAGACCAAGCCTTCAGTCCAACCATGCGTTGCCAATTCTTGACGAAGAATGACTTGCTCTAATCGATTTAAGGTTTTAAGCCCCGCCAATTGCGGCATGACTTGCCCCAATTGACCCGTCAACACACCACTTTGAATCGGTGATCTGACAAGGTCATCGGTGCTTTTTTCTTGTTGAAAAAGTTGAATATAAACAACTGCTGGTTGAGTTGGTGGCAAATAGCCCCGTTCACCATTGCCACGACTAATAATAATTTTAAGCGTGCCATTACCCAGTAATGCTGATTTTTGGAAAGCATCTGATTCAAGTTGCTTAAAATTGATGTCAAAACTTAAACGATGCCCCCCTTGCACCAACCGATGCAAATGATGCAACCATAGACATGGTTTCCCATCACTAACACGCACACTCGTAAACAACCCATCGCCATAGAGGAAGGCTCGATCTAATGGATCAATTGCAGTACATGCAATGCCATTTTTAAATGTCGTTACGTTGAACTCAGTCATGGGCAAATTCTTTTTAATATCAATTCATCAGCCTTCGCTGATCGTTGTTGTCGCACAAAGCATAGCCGACTAAAACAAAAAAAACGAACCGAAGTTCGTTTTTTTGTTTATCAACAGACTTGTAAACAAGTCAACTGATCTTAGAAGTGGTAAGAAACACCAGCTTTTGCAACTGGATACCAACGATATTGATCAGCGAGTACAGTTTCATTACCTGAAGTATCTTCAGCTTTTTGTTTGCCGTTATAAATTACACCGAGATCAAGATTAGCACCCCAATGAGCATCTAGTTTTGGCGCAAAACCAAAACCCAAATACGGATTTACTGATGGGCCTGTTGATACTTTACCAACTTGAACACCACCTTGGCTCAATCGAATCGCGCTATCTTGGATGTATGTACCAAACTGAATATTGGTCGCGCTCAGATATTGTTGAGTAAATGGTGAGTATTTAATGACGATTGAAGTGTTTTGTAATTGGCTATAATCAGTCTTGTATTTATCATGTTCAATGTTAATTGAACCACCATGTACACTTGGAACGCTACCACCAGCCCAGCCGATGTTCAAGCTTGTGTTTGGAAGAACATCATAACCAAAGTTCACGCCGTAACCTGTTGTACCCGCTTCAACACCAACTGACACGTTTGACAATGACAGTGCTGGATCACCAAGAAGTGATGGACCTTGTGCGAAAGTAGAACCTGCTGCGAAAACAGCTGCTGTAACAGCAAGAATACGAAGAGTCTTCATAGTTATTCCTCAAATTTATATATGGAACACAATGTTCCTGTGGGAGTCATTAAAACATAATTTGAAACATCTTTGCATCACTTGAAATGATTAGCATTGCTACCTTTATGTAAAACCACTGTTTATTTTTCAACCATTACTACAATTTATACATAAATATCAAATACTAACTCATTATCAACACTCTTCCACTGTTACAAAACGGTTACATTTTCGTACGCAACAACCTATCTTTGCACGGATTTTGTGCTTCGAATGCATTTTTGTTGCAACTTTTAAACTAAAGTCTGCATAAACTACTAGTCGAACACCCTCTTCGTCCGTACAATATGCACACCGAGGGATGCTGCAACAGGTTTAATCGCAATACCAGATAGATATTGCAACCTGCTAGGCTCGGTACGTCGCTCGTACTTCTATGAAGTACACATCTATATAGCAACGGCATCCGCGAACTTAAGTGATCTAAGGAGATCCTCATGAACGCGGTAGCCTCAAGCACCACTCACGACTATAAAGTCGCAGACATTACACTCGCCGATTTCGGTCGCAAAGAAATTACGCTCGCTGAATACGAAATGCCAGCTCTGATGGGCTTACGTCGTCGCTATGCGGCTGCAAAACCATTGGCAGGCGCTAAGATTCTCGGCTGTATTCACATGACCATCCAAACTGCGGTGTTGATTGAAACACTGGTTGATTTGGGCGCGGACGTACGCTGGACTTCATGTAATATTTTCTCAACGCAAGACCACGCTGCTGCGGCAATTGCTGCGAGCGGTACGCCTGTGTTTGCGTGGAAAGGCGAAACAGAAGCTGAATATGAATGGTGCCTTGAACAGCAGATTCGTGACGGCCAAGGCAACCTGTGGGATGCCAACATGATTCTGGATGATGGCGGCGATTTGACTGCACTCATTCATAATAAATATCCACAACTGCTCGACCGCATTCATGGTGTGACCGAAGAAACCACAACTGGCGTTGCACGTCTGTTTGAAATGTGGAAAGACGGTTCACTGAAAGTGCCAGCAGTCAATGTGAATGACGCAGTAACCAAGTCAAAAAATGACAACAAATACGGTTGCCGCCATTC